>CAZGPF010000253.1:0-2686 GCA_964527275.1 uncultured Desulfosarcinaceae bacterium | reverse complement strand
TTTATGTTACGCCTAGATTTGGTAATGAGAATGATGAATTTATGCTGCGCCCCGAAAGCGACTCTATCTCCTTGTACATGACGGCAAAATTTTGAGAATGGCTTTGAATAGAAATATGGAAAAGGACAATCAATCTGTTTTGCGTCGGAAATCTTGGCGGCACGAGGATTGGGTTGGGCTGTTACTAAAAACATGGCAAGATAGTACAAATTACCACGGGCCGGTTTGGCTTACCTTTCTCCGAGAGCTTTGGATCCCAATGCAAGCCTGCGGAAAAATTCAAGATGAAGGATCGATTTATGCTATGCAGAAACTCTATCGTATGGCTAGCAATCCAAGCTGTGCACCAATCCCATGCTATTTTTAAGAAATAGGAGTTACGATTTAGTGTCAACTGATCACGCCAACACCATCAGCCGGGAACTGGGCCTCGGGCTGCGGCAAATTGAGGCTGTTCAGGATCTGCTTTCCCAGGATGCCAGCGTCCCGTTTATCGCGCGCTACCGCAAGGAGTCCACCGGCAGCCTGGACGAGACCCAGATCACCGCCATCCGTGACTGCCTCAGACGGTTGTCCGAACTGGAGAGCCGGCGCGCTACCATTCTCAACAGCCTTGAAAAACACGGCCATCTCAATGACGAGCTTCGTGACAAGGTTACGGCCGCCGAAACCCTGGCCGCGCTTGAGGACACCTACCTGCCCTATCGCCCCAAGCGTCGCACCAAGGGTGCCATCGCCAGGGAGAGAGGGCTGGAACCCCTGGCCCTGCAAATTTTCGAGCAGACCGGCATCGACCCCCAAGAGGCTGCCAAACCTTTCGTGGATGCGGAAAAACAGGTACCCACGGTGCAAGAGGCCCTGCAAGGCGCCCGCCACATCATGGCCGAGCTGATCAACGAGGATGAGACGGCCCGCAGCCGGCTGCGTGCCCTGTTCCAGCAATCGGCGGTCATCACCGTCCAGGTTATCGCCGGCCAGGAGAAATTGGGCGCCAAGTACAAGGATTACTTCGACTGGCATGAATCAGCAGCCAAGGCCCCTTCCCATCGAGTGCTGGCTGTGCGACGGGGCGAACGCGAGAAGATCCTCTCTGTGAGCATGCGGCCGTCTGACGAGGCCGCCATCGAAATCCTGCAAAGGCTATTTATCCGCACGCAGGGTCCCGACAGCCAGCAGGTCATGCTGGCTTTAAAAGAGGGCTACAAACGGCTATTATCACGATCCCTGGAGACGGAACTGCGCCTTGCAACCAAAGAGCGAGCCGATGCCGAGGCTATCCGCGTCTTTGCCACCAACCTGCGCCAGCTGCTGATGGCTTCACCCCTGGGAGCAAAACGGGTCATGGGCATCGATCCGGGGTTCCGCACTGGTTGCAAAGTGGTGTGCCTCGACCGCCAAGGTAAACTCCTTGAGCATGCCATAATCTATCCTCACAGCGGGACGTCCAGAGCCGCTAGAGCCAAAAAGAGCGTGCGCAAGCTGCTCGACCAGCACCGGGTCGAGGCCGTGGCCATCGGCAACGGCACGGCCGGTCGGGAGACCGAAGCTTTTATGCGCGAACTGCTCCTCGACCGCCAAACCACTGTTCTGCTGGTCAATGAGAGCGGCGCATCGGTCTATTCGGCCTCGCAGGCCGCCCGTGAGGAATTTCCAGACCACGACCTGACCGTGCGCGGCGCGGTATCCATTGGCCGCCGGCTGATGGATCCTCTGTCCGAACTGGTGAAAATCGATCCCAAAGCGATAGGCGTGGGCCAATACCAGCACGATGTGGATCAGGGCGACCTTAAAGCCGCCCTGGACGACGTCGTAATCAGTTGCGTGAATAGTGTGGGTGTCGATATCAATCGCGCCAGCTCCCAGTTGTTAGCCTATGTCTCTGGTCTGGGTCCTGTACTGGCGCGCAACCTGGTGGCCCATCGAGACGACAACGGCCCTTTTGCCAGCCGCCGGGCGATCATGGATGTGCCGCGCCTGGGCCCCAAGGCGTTTGAACAGGCCGCCGGCTTTCTGCGCGTACCCGGTGCCGCCAATCCCTTGGATGCCAGCGCGGTCCACCCAGAAAGCTATGCCGTGGTAAAGCAGATGGCCGCCGACCTGGGGTGCACCATCGACGCGCTGATGCGGGAGGCGGCCTTGCGGCAAAAGATCGAAATTCAGCGCTATGTCACCGACACGGTGGGCCTGCCCACCCTCAGCGATATTGTAGACGAGTTGGCCAAGCCGGGCCGCGACCCGCGAGAGACGTTCGAAGCCTTTACCTTTGACGAGAACGTTTTCGAGATGAAAGATTTGGAGACGGGCATGCGCTTGCCCGGCATCGTAACCAACGTCACCAGGTTCGGCGCCTTTGTGGATATCGGCGTCCACCAGGACGGCTTGGTACACATCAGCGAAATGGCCGACCGTTTTATCAAGGACCCGGCCGAAGTAGTCAAGGTGCAACAGAAGGTCATGGTCACGGTATTGGAAAAAGACTTGGAACGCCAACGGATCAGCCTCTCGTTGCGCCACAAAAAAAGCAAGACCCGTGACGGGGCAAGCGACCAACGGCGGCCCGCAGCTAAAGGCCATCCCCGACCCACAAAGCGGCCTTTAAAAAGGCAACCGCAAGCCCCACCAGAGCCAGGCAACGACCGCATGGCCGCAGCGATGGCAAAGCTGCGCAAACAGCAGAAAGGGAAAA
>CAZGPF010000252.1:0-2701 GCA_964527275.1 uncultured Desulfosarcinaceae bacterium | reverse complement strand
ATGATCAATAAGCATACGGAGGCCGCCAGGGCTATGGAAACGCAGCCCAGGGAGGGGAAGATCCAAAGTATCCCGGCGCTCCTTTCAATGGCCTCCACGCCCTTGACCGCCAGGGCCCCTATGCCGCTAGTGAACAGGAACTTAATGCCATAAGCCGAATGGCGCAAGCGGGCCGGGGTCAGGTTAGAGACCAGGGTGTTCTCGATGGGCTGCATGCCCAGCAGGAAAAAGAAGTATACAAGCGCCAGCAGCACCAGGGGCATGTCCACAGCACGGGCCATCAAGAAGGCTGCTGGAATGGGGATCAGATGGAAAAGCAGGTAGCTGTGGGGCAAAGAGTAGCGCTCCGCCGTCCTGCCCCCTATGTATTGGCCCAGCATGCCCACCAGGAAAATGGCCGATGTGATGGCGGTGGCCACAAGGTTGGGCGACAAGCCGGCAGGGAGCTGGTGGGTCAGCCATTCAAAGATTCCCTGGTTACGCAGCTCGAAGTAGGCCGGCAGGATTACCGTGGCTCCGCGATAGGCAATGCCGCCCAGCAGCATGGCCATCAGCAGAATCAGGAAGCCATTGACGCCGTTGTCGTCCTTGGCGCTAAAGGTCGCACGATTTTCGGCCGGCAGGGGTAGCAGGGTCATCACGACCAGCCCCAGGAGGTTGCAGCTTCCCAGCACCAGGTAGGCGGCCCGGGGGCCCCAGAGCCAGGTAACCAGGCCGGCCAGCAAGGGCGCCAAAGCCAGGCCCAGGTTGCCGAACATCCCGTTGATGCCCATGCCGTAGCTGATGCGGGTTATCTGCTTGGAGATCAATCCCAATCCTATGGGGTGGTAGATCCCGGAAAAGAGGCCGATGCCGGTCAGGGCCAGGGAGAGCAGTCCGGGAGATTCTATCCACAAGGCGGCGGCCAGGCCGCTAATTCCCGCGCCGGCGAAGTAGATGCTCAGCAGCCTCCTGGCGCCCATGCGGTCGGCGGCCATCCCCCAGGGCAGGGCCGTCAGGCCGATGAGCAGATACATCCCGAAGGAGAGTCCCAGCACCTCGGCCAGGGGCAGATTCAATTGGACCGCCAGGGGCAAAACCACCGCCGGAAATACCAGCATGTTGAAGTGGCACAGAAAGTGGCCGCAGCAGGTGGTGATCAAAACATTGCGTTCGTCGCTGGTCATGGTATATCCTCGGTTTCCGGCGTCAGGCTATATGGCCGGTGCCCATGCCGCAAACGGGCCACGGTATCTAGTGCCTGCACCAAAGCCCTGTGCTTCTACCTTCTCAATGGAGAGCAGGATTTCGTCCAGGCACTATCTACTGATGGTTTGGTCGGGTCAATAGCAAAAGTAGGGAGGCTGCGAATGAAAGATTTTTTGGGCTACCACTCCGAGTGGAATCTGGGCAGTCCCGGCGGCTGGGATTACCAGCGGCTCACCCAGCAGATCGCTAAGTCGGTCTGGGAGGTCCTTAATCAGATGCATCCGGTAAGCGTCGATCTCGATTTCGACCATCCCATGCTCTGCCCGGTCAAGGGTTTTACAAAAATGGTAGTCGATGAACACCGTCGGCGCGCGGGCAATCAACCAGGCGTCATAGCCGTGGTGGCCGAGGAGGAGACCCTGGAGGAGGTGATCGAGAACATCAATTTCGCTCGGCGTCTCGATCGGTTCGACGGCATTACAGGAATTCTCAGCGCACCCCATGAATTCGAGATCCGCAATGCCACGGTCTGCCACCAGGGCAGGCCCATATCGCTGATCTTCATGGATTTCAACAACGATGTCTTTTTAAAGCTGCACCGTAAGCACGATTTAAGCCCCTTGCTCCAGGCTATCTCCGAAGGCCGCGTACTCAATCCCCGGGGTACCGAACCGATCAATGTCAAGAGCATGTTCGAGGTGCTCACCACGGCATCCATGGCCCGTCGTTTCCACTCCCAGACGATTCGGCGCACGCCTTGGACGCGGCGGTTTTTCGAGCGCCGCACCACCGGTCCCAGGGGTGAGCCCATTGCCGATCTGATCGCCTGGACGCGGCGCAATTGGCACGACCTGGTGCTCAAGCCCGAGCGCGGCTACTCGGGTATCGGTGTCCGCGTAGGCCAGGTCGATCCCCGCGCGGATGAGGCCATCGGGATCGCCTTGGCGCAGGGCCAGTATATCGTGCAGCAGAAGGTGGATTTGCCCCTCTGGGCGGAGGATATGCCCGAAATCGACCACGCCGCCGGCCGGGCCGTATTGAGGCGGCGGCAGACCGACTTTCGTTGTCTGTTGGGCCCGGATGTGGTCTTCGGTTTTCTGGGCCGTTATGGCGATGTGCCCACCAATGTGGGCTCTGGTGGCGGGGTACAGCCCATCGGTGTGCTGCGGTCGGACATGCCGGTGCGCCAGGCGGTGGAGCGTATCAACCAGGCCCTGCTCGATCTCTCCTACGATCAGATCAGCGAGTTGGAAAACCTGATGCAGGATCTGGCTCTTGAGCAGCACTTCACCTACCTGTTGGGCCCCATCAAGATCGCCTTGCGGCCGCGGGTGGTGACTGGGCCGCAGTTGGATGCCTTGCGGACCTATTGCGCGGCCGTGTGGGCCGACAGCCTGACCCTGGAAAAGATGTGGTACGCCGGTGAACTGGACGCCTATATCGATATCGAAGCAGAGGAGCTGGCCATCGCCCGCCTGCAGCCGTGGCGCGGCGGCCCGGCAATCTTCGCCGC
>CAZGPF010000251.1:0-2711 GCA_964527275.1 uncultured Desulfosarcinaceae bacterium | reverse complement strand
TTGAAATGCCCGCGCCTAAAAACGCCGCCGCCTTAATCAGATCAGCTCCTTCAACCGCCATTTTCGTCTCCTCTGTTTTTCGTATGCGTTAACTAGCAACATTTAAGGCCTAGAATATTTTTCTGCGGCCCCTCTAAACCACAAATATCAAAACCAGGGCGATCACCATTGCATAGATGGCCGTGGACTCAGCCACGGCCATGCCCACGAGCATGGTGCGCGTGATTGCACCGATATGTTCCGAATTTCGAGCGATCCACCGGACACCACCGGCCGCTGCGGTGCCCTCGCCAATACCGGGTCCGATGCCGCCGATGCCCATGCACAAGCCAGCGCCTAGTAGCGCCATGGCCGGCGCCCACTCGGTCGATGCCGGGAAGCCCTTAAATATAAGGATGAAGGCCACCAAGAGTCCCAAGATAGCCGGAGTCTGGGCGATGGCCAGGCCGAGAAGCATGACGTTGGTCACCGGACCGATGGAGAGGGGTTGACGGGCAATGCCCTTGCTGCTCGCCTCGGCCACGAGCCCCCCCCCGATGCCAGAACCGATGGCGGCCAGACCTGTGGCCAAACCGGCGCCCAGTATGGCGGCCCACAGGGGGGCCGGGGCTTTGAGTGCATAGTCGTTGAATATCAGAATAAAGGAGGTCACCAGGGCGAAGATGGCCGGTGTCTGGCAAACTGCGGAGCCGATGAGCATGTTGGCAGTCAATTTGCCGGCCATGGCCGGTTGCCGTACAATGCCCTGGCAGGCGGCCCCTGCGGGATAGCCGGACCCCACCCCGGAGCCGATAGCCCCGAACCCCATCGACAGCCCTGCCGCCATGAAAGCAAATGCGGTCACATAGGATGTGGCGGCGACATTGGAAAAGAGCAGGATCATGGCCACCACGAGAGCAAAGATGGCGGCCGACTCGGCAATCGCCTGCCCCACCAGCATGGTCTTGAATACCTCCCCGGACAACTGGGGATTGCGCGAAATCGCAGCATTGGCGTGGGCGGCCGTGTGGCCTTCGCCGATGGCCGCCCCGATAGCACCGAGTCCGATGGCAATGCCGGCGCCGATGTTGGCTGATAATTGTGTCAGAACTGCCGGCTCCACTTGAGCTCCTATTTGATCTGAACCGAAATATAGACAATGGTCAGCATGGTAAACACAAAGGCTTGAATTGTACCCACGAAGAGACCGAAAAAGGTGTTGAGAAACGGAGGCAGAAGCAGGCTGTAAGTCAAATGTGACACTACCAGTATAATGATCGAGCCGCCCATGATGTTGCCGAAAAGACGAAAGGAGATGGATACTATCTTGGCCAACTCGCCGATGACATTCAACGGCGCCATGAAAAAAATGGGATGGAAATACTCCTGAGCGTAGGCCTTGAATCCCTTCGATTTGATACCGGCGTAATGGGCCAGGGCAAACCCCATTAATCCCAGGCTCAACGGGGTGTTAAGATCCTTGGTGGGTTCTTCCAGATGGGGGATGATGCCTATCCAGTTGGAGAGGGTCAAAAAGAGGAAAAGGGAGCAGACCATGGGGCCGTACTTTTCCGCCTGGCGCTTATCCATGGCATCCTCGGTCAATTGGTAGAATTGTCCCACGATCATCTCACCGATAATTTGAAGCCGTCTGGGGATTAAATCAAGCTTGCGCCTCGCCATGACCCCGAAGAGGAGCAAAATCGTAAAGACAACCCAGCTCATCAGAATGGTTTCAATATTGAATACCAGCTTCAATCCGGGCAAGGATATGACCAGTTGATGTACTGCGCCTAGGTGATCCATATCAACACTTCACCTTTTCGGACTTGCGGAGTCGAACCCATAGCTGATCACCGAGAATGGCTAACTGCACCATAAAAAGACCTACAGCCGTCGCGGATATGGCAAAGGTGTCACGCTGTATGGATAGTGCCAGTGGTATGGCCATCAGCGCATAACGCAGATAGATCGAGCCTATCGAAAAGATAAAGCTTTTCCTGCGTCCGAGGCTGATGCGCATGGGCAATGCCGTGGCCATGAGGATGAAATTGAACACGCTGAAAAGTGCGCCCAATATCAGCCCCTTGCCCAAAGGCTTAAGGTCGATAAGCATCATCGAAGCGCCCATGGCAAGGGCGATTATCAAGGCGGCAGAGCAGTAGCGCCGCAAGGTGTCGCGCAAGGAGTGTCCATGACCCGTCCCAGAAGGCCCCATTACATATTGACCTTCCCGGACAGCTTCTGTTGGCGAGTCGGATATGGTTGTATTGTTGGCGGTGGCGATACTATTTTTCACTATCCAGAATCTCTTGGATCTGGCGGTAAGCGGTCACCCCGCCGCCGATGACCCCGAGCAGGGTAAAAATGGCAATCAGGACACCTTTTGTGCCCAGCAATCTATCCAGGTAAAGGCCGACAAAGAGACAAAACGCAATGCATCCCGCCATTGTCAATCCAACTTGCATCACGATCTGCAGGTGGGCGGCCCAAGCTCTATTATTTTTAAAGTCGAAAAACATTTCAGGTGGCCATAGCCCAACCCCAATATGGCATAGAACGATTATTGTCGTTTAGGGCGACGAAAAATTACAGAGATTTTGGCGGCCTGTCAAGGAGTGTCAAATATATATTTTGTATAGCGCCCACAATAAATGAATTCAATATTTCAACTTGACCTAGCCTTTCTTTTTTCGTAACTACTCAGCGTAATGGCAAAAAGCACAAAAAAA
>CAZGPF010000250.1:0-2740 GCA_964527275.1 uncultured Desulfosarcinaceae bacterium | reverse complement strand
TCGCTATATGGAAAGGCCTGAAGGGCCGAAGATGAAGTGCTCTGAGCAGTTACTATCCTGTTTCCTATAATCTGTAGCATGCATCCATCCATGGGAGTTGTATCCATGAACCACGACACTTTAAGGCAGCTGCTCGAATCCGTGGCCTCTGGGGGCCTCTCGGTTCAAAAAGCCCAGCAGAGACTTGTCCACTTCGCAGTGG
Organism: uncultured Desulfosarcinaceae bacterium; assembly: GCA_964527275.1. GTDB lineage: Bacteria > Desulfobacterota > Desulfobacteria > Desulfobacterales > Desulfosarcinaceae > JARRKU01. The sequence goes on along the minus strand of CAZGPF010000250.1, from coordinate 2,538 downwards.
AAGATATCGACTACGCGCATATAGATCATCATCGCAGCCTTCGCAAGGGCTTTCCCGAAGTGATTTTCGGCCAAGGCAAGTCAGCCGAACAGATCATCGGCATCGTGGACAAGATCATCGCCCAGGAGCAGGTGGTGCTGGTCACACGCCTGGATGCCGATAAGGCCGCAACTGTCACCGGCCGATTTCCCCAGGCGAGCTATGATACCCAAGCCCGAATGGTGGTCTGCCAAAGCCAACCCATGCCTAAATCGGGTCGGGGAACCATCGTCGTTCTATCGGCTGGCACTTCGGACATCCCGGTGGCTAAAGAGGCCTGCCTGACGGCGGATGCCATGGGAAACCATGTCAAATCGGTGTTCGATGTTGGGGTCGCCGGCATTCATCGCCTGTTCGCCCACAAGAGACTGCTTGAGCAAGCCAGTGTCCTCGTGGTGGTGGCGGGCATGGAAGGGGCTTTGCCCAGCGTGGTGGCCGGTCTGGTGAAATGCCCGGTGATAGCGGTTCCCACCAGCGTGGGCTACGGGGTCAACCTCGGCGGACTCACGGCCCTGTTTGCTATGCTCAATAGCTGTGCTTCAAATGTGGCCGTCGTGAATGTGGATAATGGGTTTGGAGCGGGGTACATGGCCTCCACTATTAACAAGGCATAATTAATGTAAAGTATAATTTGTGTTAAGGGGGTAATTCCTGTATAAGACAAATTATGGTTTCTAAAGAATCCGAACAAGAACTGACGCGACTCGGCCGGCTGCTGCGAACACTCAGACTCGAGCGCAATGACAGCCAGGCCGATTTTGCCGCCAGGCTGGGGGTATCCATACCGACGCTTCGCAAGCTTGAGCAAGGGGACCCCACCGTGGCCGTGGGTACCTGGATCGATACCTTATGGCTCTTGGGTCGCCTGGATGGTTTGGCTACGGCCCTGGCACCTGCGGCAAGCTTGTTTGATCAATGGGAAAAACTGCGCAAACCTCAAACCAGAAAGAGGGCCTCAAAAAAATGATCCGGCTGGTAGTCTGGATAACCTTGCCTTCTGGTGAGCGGGTGCTTTGCGGTGAGATTGTCTGCAACGATCCGCAAACCAGTGGCAAGCTGGCCGGCGCATTCCGGTACACCCCTGAGTGGATCAATCATGCCGACGGTTTTGCCCTAGACCCCAATGCCTTGCCACTTACAAATGCTGAGTATGTGTGCGATCTACCCCAGGGCATTTTCTCGGTCTTTGAAGATTCACTGCCCGATGATTGGGGAAGGAGGCTTCTAATTCGCAGAGCCAAACTCAATCGTGGTCAACAAAACCTGGCCAACCTGCTTCTGGCCCTAAATGGCGCCGCCCTGGGCGCCTTGTCATATTTTCCAGAAGAAATTAAACCGGTCCAACGCCACTTTGCTTCCATATTGGAACTCGAAACGCTGGTGGATGCCGCCCTTGGCTATGAGGCCGGCAAGAAGCTCGGTCACTCAGAGTTGCGTTTGCTTTTTGTCGCGGCAACTTCTCCAGGTGGCGCCAGGCCAAAGTCCTTGCTCCGTACGGACGAGGGGAATCATTGGATCGCGAAATTTCCGAGCTTCAAAGATGAAGTTTCCATGATTCCCATCGAAGCAGCCACCATGGCATTGGCCCAAAAGGCAGGCTTGAGTGTTCCCGAATTTCGAATCGAACAGTGCGGCAAATACAAGGTCCTGCTGGTCAAGCGCTTTGACATCAGCCCTCGTGGAGGCCGACGCCACATGATAAGTTTTCAAACCCTGATGCAGGTCACGGGCTACTATACCCTGGGATACCTGGACCTGTTTGAAACCTTGCGGCGTTTCTCCGATAAGCCAGCCACGGACCTACCAGCGCTTTTCCGGCAAATGGTTTTCAACGCCCTGATCGGCAATACCGATGACCATCTAAAAAACTTCAGTCTGCTGCATGATGAAAGCGGATTTTATTTATCACCCGCCTATGACCTGGTGCCGGATACTGCCGATCGACGAGAGCATGTCTTGCACTTTAGCCCCGATTTTTATTTCCCGGGCACCCGCAGTTTGGCCAGGCTGGGACGGCGGGCGCAAATCTCAGGATCAGAAAGTATAGTTGCTGAAGTCAGATCGGTGGTCAATGGTTGGCGCGATGAGTTTGAACGCTGGAAGGTTCCCAGGGCCGATATTGAACGGCTATCGCAAAGCATCGATGACAGGCTCAGATGAAAATCCCAATCCCAGCTCACCACTATCTTCTACCAGGCCTTCTGGGCGTAATTTGTGACGCAGTCTGCTCACCGCATGGGAATTAATCAGACACCCTAGATTCGCTGCTCTCCAGAAATTAATCTGATACTTATCATGGCCACCTCATCGTAGTGAAAACATGTCAAGCATCAGGTGTTCCCTGGCGGATAATTGTTCGTAGAGGGCATCGCGCCGCCATCGGCGAGCAGATTTTCCGCAAAGATCACTTTTTCGGACTCGGTGGATCATCCGATCTCTAAAAAGCTGGCAAAGGGGTTGGGAGGGGTGTGTTTGACCTGCAGAAGTGGTTTTCTTTTT
>CAZGPF010000249.1:0-2745 GCA_964527275.1 uncultured Desulfosarcinaceae bacterium | reverse complement strand
GTTATAGTTCGTGCTTTTTTGTGCTTTTTGCCATTACGCTGAGTAGTTACGATTTTTTAAGACAAGGAGCCGGCCATGGCCCGCTCTCTTTTCTGGATAGACTGTTGTTTGACGCTAACAAGTTTAACCGGCAGCGCGCACGGCCGCCACTGCAGGGGGGATTTTGATGTGTCCCTGCGCGACATACGACCCGTTGAATCTTGTGGCATAGGAGAGTCCGGTCCCGATTTCAATTGGGATTGAGCGCGGCTGCTTTTTATTCAGGCAGTCTGCGCCCTATTTTGCGAATCGTCAGAATTTCTCTTGCGGGGGGTTGAAATAACCAAAGCGCAAGCCGGGAAAGGCTTCGCCGAGATGTTTTAGCAGGTTGGCCACCCCCAGCGGCGCGGTGTGGGCCGCCTGTTCGGTCATGAGGCGCAGATAGCGTTGGGGATCGAAATTGAGGTTGCGCCATTGAATCATCTGGATGGGATAGGCCTGAATAAAGGCATGCAGGGCCTCGGCCTCTTCCGGTGTGTCGGTAAACCCAGGGCAGTTGAGGTAGTTGATGGCCACATGGGCGCCATGGTTCAGGGCCATATCAATACCGTCCACCACTGCCTGGTAGTCGTATCCCCGGGGGCGAAAGTAGGCGCGGTAGCACTTCGGGCGCGCGCTGTTCATGCTGATGCGCAGGCTGTCGAGACCGGCGTCGAGCAGCAGGCGGATCTTCCGGGGCCGGCTGCCGTTGGTGTTCATGTTGATGGTGCCCCGGGAGGTGACGGCGCGGATTTTTTTTATGGCCGTGGCAATGGTATCGGCGCTCGTCAGCGGTTCGCCTTCGCATCCCTGGCCGAAACTGACCACCGCCTGCTCGACGTGTTCGATATGCTCCAGGGCCACTTGGGCGATTTCATCCGCGCTGGGGGTGAAGGTGATGCGCTCCTGGCTGCACGGTATGCCGCCTAAGGGCTGCGCGGAGAGGCATCCCAGGCAGTGGGCATTGCAGGTCGTTGCCGTGGGCAGGGGGGCTTCGAAGCGGCCCAGGAAGAAATTCTTGGCCGCCGGGCAGCCATAGGCGCGGGCGCAACTCTCCAGATGAGCCCGCAGCCGGTTTGAAGGCATGCGCGTCCGCATGCGGGCTATGCCCGCCTCTACCTGGGATAGGGGCATGCGCCGCAGATCCTGGCGCGCTTCGGCCTCCACCCGGATGACCGCCGAGCGAAAGCCATCGCGGTGCCAGCCCACGGCGCCGTAGGAAAAGAGGGGCAGGCAGTCGGCCCCGCGCATCTCCTCATAGGCGCAGGTGTGGGTGAGTAGATAGCCGGGCGAGTTGAAGGCGGCCACCGGGAATATGGACTCTCCCGGTGAATGCGGATTTTCGGCCATGGCGATGACGTGATCCGTCCGCATATCATAGAGCAGCGGCACCCGGTCGGGCAGGCGCATCAACTCGCTACCATGGGGCAGGCGTCGAGTCTGGCCGACGGTCAGGGTGTCGAGGCGGGTACCATCGCCACCCACGGCCGCAAATCCCTTCAGATCAAAGATCTCTCCCCGAGCATTGGCCACAACGGCCGTGACCAGGTGATGACGCCCTTCTTTGTCGCTTTTTCGTCCAGCCCGCATGGATAACCTGAAATTTGATCGAGATAGCGGCTTTCAATTCATGTCTGAAACGATTCAACCACGCCGCCGCAGCTGCCGTACATGCAGGAGTTGTCCACGGTGAAGTGACGTTTTTTTGTTGATATCTTCCCGGACCTCGAAGGTCTCCAGGGTGAGGATCAGGAATTTGAGCGGCGCAAGGTAGTCGAGCAATTGAAAAGTCTTGGTTTCAATGTTTTTGCACTAATTTAGATTACCGTGTTGTGCTGGCGTTTTTGATGCGCTGGACGGCCCGGCTTGCGGAAGCGGTCTATGACTGATCTTAAAAAAATCCATTGCGAGACTTAAGACCTTGGATATCCCGGTAGATTTTTTCCGCAAAGCGTCTTATCCCTCCAAAATGAGATTGTCCAGTTCGTCCGTATCGTCAGGACGGACCGGGAAGTGCTCGGCCAGGGTGCGGCCCGCGCTCTCAACAGCCTGGCAGATGGCCTGGGCCGGCTGGCCGGCCTTGATGCCGTCTTTGATGGCGGCGACGATGGTGTCCCATTGACCTTCGGGCACTTTGGCGTTGATGCCGTGGTCGGCAAGCACCCACACCTTGTGCTCGAACACGGAGATGAAAATCAGCACACCGGTGGCATCGCGGGTGCGGTATAGGCCGTGGCGGAAAAAGCTGGTCACGGCGGCCTCTTCGACCTCTTCATCGATCTCCCGTTGAGAGATGAACCAGCGTTTGAGGGGCGGCGTGTGCTTCACCAGCAGGTAGAAGATCGCAAAGAGCAGGCAGAATATGCTCACAAAGAGCCACATGTTCTGAGTGCCCAGCCACAGGCGGCCGCCGATGTAAGGCGTGAGAGCCAGGGCCGCAGGCAGTGCCATGGCGGTGCCCCCCAGGACTTGGGCCATGGGGTAGTGGTAGCTGGCCGATTGAATCAGACACACGATTTCGCCGGAAGTCTTCTTCTCCGCTTGAGACACGGCGGCTTCGATCTGTTTTTTCTCTTCTTCCGACAAGAAACGGCGTGCCAAATCTTTCATCTCAATTCTTCCTTAAGCAAACCTCGTTACAACCACCGGGATGCTCCAGAGTAAAGACACCGAAGGTGCCAGACTACGGCGAACCTTCAGCAACGCCGGGTCTGGAGCGTACCGGCA
>CAZGPF010000248.1:0-2746 GCA_964527275.1 uncultured Desulfosarcinaceae bacterium | reverse complement strand
GCTATATGGAAAGGCCTGAAGGGCCGAAGATGAAGTGCTCTGAGTAGTTACAATTTAGTAACGATAATGCTCCGGTTTGAATGGCCCCTCGGACAAAATGCCCAGGTAGTCGGCCTGCTTGGGAGTGAGCCGGGTCAACTTGGCGCCCAGGCGGTCAAGATGAAGGCGGGCAACTTCCTCATCCAGCTTTTTGGGAAGTGTATAGACTTGCCTTTCGAGCTTCTCGGCAGCCAGGCTTATTTGGGCCAGACACTGGTTGGTAAAACTGTTGCTCATCACAAAGCTGGGGTGGCCCGTGGCGCAGCCTAGATTCACCAGGCGGCCCTCGGCCAGGACCACGATCGATCTGCCCGATTTCAGGGTCCATTTATCCACTTGAGGCTTGATGTTTTCCCTTTTGCAATCCAGGGAGCTTTCCAGATAACGCATGTCGATTTCACTATCGAAGTGACCGATGTTACATATGATCGCCTCGTTTTTCATCATTTCCATGTGAGCGCCCGTGATTACATCGCAATTGCCGGTGGCGGTGATAAAAATATCCCCCAGCGTGGCGGCCGCGGCCATCGTGGTGACTTCGTATCCCTCCATGGCGGCCTGCAAGGCGCAAATGGGGTCGATCTCGGTAATTAATACCCGGGCGCCGTACCCGCGCATGGATTGGGCGCAGCCTTTGCCCACGTCGCCATAACCGCAAAGCACCACGACCTTGCCGGCCACCATCACATCCGTGGCCCGCTTGATGCCGTCGGCCAGAGATTCCCGGCAACCATACAAATTGTCGAATTTTGATTTTGTGACCGCGTCGTTGACATTATAAGCCGGGAACAGCAGTTCACCATTATTCTGAAGTTGATACAATCGGTGAACGCCGGTGGTGGTCTCCTCGGAAACGCCTCTCACCCGCCGCGCAATCGTGGTCCAGAACCGCGGATCGCGGGCATGGCTGACCTTCAGACGCGCCATCAGGCAGCGCATGTCGTCGCTGGTGTACTCTTTTTCCAGCATCGCGGGATCTTTTTCCACATCGACGCCCTGGTGAATGTACATGGTGGCATCGCCGCCGTCATCGACGATCAGGTCGGGACCAGTGCCGTCCGGCCAAACCAGCGCCTGCTCGGTGCACCACCAGTATTCATCCAGTGTCTCTCCCTTCCAGGCAAATACGGCGGCTGACTGCTTTTCGGCGATTGCGGCCGCGGCATGGTCCTGAGTGCTGAAGATATTACATGAGGCCCAGCGTATGTCGGCTCCCAGTATCTTCAAGGTGTCGATGAGCATAGCAGTCTGAATGGTCATATGCAGGCTGCCCATCACCTTCAGCCCTTCGAGCGGCCGATCGTGGCCGTATTTCTCCCTGACTGCCATCAGGCCGGGCATTTCGCGTTCCGACAGGGCCATCTCCTTATGGCCCAGGGCAGCCTGGTCGATGGCGGCCACCTTATAGGGTATTTGAGGGTCGAGTTCCAGAAAACCCGCCGTGGTTTCCAGTTTGGGAGCTAAGCGCATGGATTCCTCCTTGATCCCCGGTTGTCTGGCGCCATGGCGCCTGAGCGGGGGACGTGCAGCGTTAAAGATCGGCCTTCTCACGGATGACATCTGCCATATTAGTACTCTCCCATGTAAAACCTGGTCCGGTGCGGCCAAAATGACCATAGGCCGCTGTCTGGCGGTAGATGGGCCGCAGCAAGTCCAGATATTCGATAATGGCCGCCGGACGCAGGTCGAACACCTGGGCGATTATTTCCTGGGCCCTGCTTTCGGGAATTTTTCCCGTGCCCATAAAGTCCACCATGACGGAGATTGGTTCGGCGACGCCGATGGCGTAGGCGATCTGGACTTCGCATTTTTTGGACAGGCCGGCGGCCACCAGATTTTTGGCCACGTGACGCCCCATGTAAGATGCGCTGCGGTCTACCTTGGAAGGGTCTTTGCCGGAAAAACATCCACCACCGTGGCCCCCCTGGCCACCATAGGTGTCGACTATAATCTTGCGACCGGTGAGACCGCAATCGCCCATGGGTCCGCCTACCACGAACCGGCCGGTGGGATTGATGAAGTAACGCGTATCGCCGTCGATCATCTGCACGGGGATTACCTTTTTGATAACTTCTTCGATGACCGCTTCTTGCAAGGCTTCGTGGGTTATATCGGGCTTGTGCTGGGTGGAGACCACCACGGCATCCACGCGTACAGGCGATCCATTTTGATATTCGATGGTGACCTGGGATTTACCATCGGGTCGCAGAAAATTGAGGGCGCCATTTTTACGCACCTTGGCCAGCCGTTGCGTCAAATTGTGGGCATACATGATGGGCATGGGCATCAGTTCAGGGGTCTCGTCGGTGGCATAGCCGAACATCAGCCCCTGATCGCCGGCCCCCTGATCTTTATAGAGCCCTTCGCCCTGGTTGACGCCTTGAGCAATATCCGGAGATTGGCGATCGATACTGGTTTGCACCGCACAGGTGCGCCAGTCGAATCCCATCTGGGAGGAGTTGTAGCCGATGTCGGCGATGGTCTCGCGGACAATTGCGGGCATATCGACATAGCAGGTTGTTGTGATCTCGCCGGCGATAAACGCCATTCCGGTTGTAACCAGGGTTTCACAAGCCACCCGGCATTGAGTGTCCTGCATCATGATCGCGTCTAGCACCGCATCGGAGATGGCATCGGCGACTTTGTCGGGATGGCCCTCTGTGACCGATTCGGATGTAAACAAGAATCCCTCGTGAATCATGGCTCT
>CAZGPF010000247.1:0-2755 GCA_964527275.1 uncultured Desulfosarcinaceae bacterium | reverse complement strand
CGTTATAGTTCGTGCTTTTTTGTGCTTTTTGCCATTACGCTGAGTAGTTACAAAGATCATACCATTCTCAACTCAGCTTATGGTAAAAAAATCAAACGGAAAGTCAATCCCGATTTTTGCTTGAAAAGATACCACCTCATGATTAATATAGCGAAGTCACAGAAACGAAACAGATATGGAGGTAATGAATGCAAAACACCGATCCCACACTTTCGATGGACCGAACCGAGGTTCAGTTACGAGTCGGCACCTTTGTGCGCTCCGTCTATAATTGGATGGCTATTGGACTGGCCTTGACCGGCGTGGTGGCATATTTCGTCGCCCACACACCAGCGCTTTTTTCCATTGCCATGCAAGGCTTCTTCCTCTTCGCCATTGCCGAATTGGTCTTGGTTTTCACTCTATCCGCCCGCATTGGCAAAATGCAGCCATCCACCGCAACCGTTATGTTTACCGGCTACGCAATCTTAAACGGCGTGACTCTTTCAGCGATTTTTCTTATTTACGCCAAGGCATTGATCGCATCCACCTTTTTTATATGTGCTTTGATGTTTGCCGCCTTGAGTATCTTCGGCTGGACCACCAAAAAGGATCTTACCGGTGTTGGCAATTTCATGTTCATGGGTCTGATAGGCATCCTGATCGCCTCTGTGGTCAACATCTTCTTACAAAGCTCGGGCATGCAGATGATTATCAGCTATATCGGCGTACTGGTATTTGCCGGCCTAACCGCCTACGACACCCAGACTATCAAGCAAATGGCCTTGAGCCAACCGGATGGCATATCCGCCGGCGTAGAGCGCAAAGGCGCCATCATAGGCGCGCTCAAGCTCTATCTCGATTTTATTTTGATGTTCCAGTTCCTGCTTACAATTTTTGGCGGCAGCCGGGATTAATTTGAAATTCAACCCCTTAAAGTACAAAACCCCTGTCACCGGTTTAGGTATGTGGAATTTGTTTTTTCACGTACCTTAGGTGCAGGGGCTTGGATTTTTCAGCTTAAATTTTAGTAACTACTCAGAGCACTTCATCTTCGGCCCTTCAGGCCTTTCCATATAGCGATGCTATTATGAAAAGACCTGAATGACCGAACCTAAAGCACTCTGAGCAGTTACAGTTCGAGATAGAATTGTTGCAGTTCGTGCTTTTTTGTGCTTTTTGCCATTACGCTGAGTAGTTACAAATTTTATTGCCCTTACCTTGCCGCAAGCAATGGAAACGGCAATTCTAACGTTCGCTTTTGCTGGGTCCTTTCCCCGCTGATATTCCTGCCTAACAATGGATTGCGAAGCTTAGTTCAGAAGCTTTCATAGCCCAATTACTCAGCTCAACCGCGCCCTGACCACCGTTGCGATCCGTCGACATAAGGTATCGGTCAGCTCCGGGGTCGGCCCTTCCACCATTACCCGGCACTTGGACTGGGTACCCGAATATCTGACTACGACACGGCCCTTGTCACCAAGCTCGTTTTCAACCGCATGAATTGCTTTCGCGATCTCGGGAACTGTCGTTAGCTCGGGTTTTACCAATACATCCACATTGATCATGGCCTGGGGCAATACCGTCATAATCTTGGCCAGCTCCGAAAGGGGCTCTGCGCCACCTCCGGAGACCATGGCATCCACAAGGCGTATGGCGGTTAGGAGACCATCTCCGGTTGTATGAACATCACGGAAGATGATATGGCCAGAGTCCTCTCCGCCCAATACGGCATCCTGGTCGAGCATCTTCTGGATCACGTAGCGATCCCCCACCTGGGTGGTCTGCAAGCGGACACCCATTTGACGCATGGCCAGACGCAGCCCCATGTTGCTCATCACCGTCGAGACCACAGTACGATGCTTTAATTTTCCTTGTTTCATCAAATGGTTGGCGCAGATAGCCATGATCTGGTCGCCGGTCAATACCACGCCCTTTTCGTCCACGGCAATCAACCGGTCACCGTCACCATCAAAGGCCAGCCCCAAGTCGGCCTGTTTTGTAAGCACCGTTGCGGCCAAAGCTTGCGGGTATTGAGACCCGCAACGCTCATTGATATTGATTCCATCGGGGCTTCGGAAGATGGGGACGATCCGTGCGCCCAGATCTTTAAACAACTTGGGCGCGGCTTTGTAGGTAGCGCCGTTGGCGCAGTCCAACACAATTTTCAAGTTGTCCATGCGAAGATGGGGTACAACTCTTTTTAAATATTCAAGATAACTATCGAGGCCATGGATCGGCTGCACGACCCTTCCGATCTTGTCCGGCGGCACATGGGGTGTCGGTGTCGGATCGGCTCGAGTCATAATGGCTTCGATTTCATCCTCTGCCGCATCATTCAGCTTGTAACCATCTGAATTAAATATTTTTATCCCATTGTCGGCAAACGGATTGTGCGAGGCGGAGATCATCACGCCAGCGGCGGCACAGGACAGATTAGTCAAATATGCGACCGCCGGGGTCGGCACGACACCGATCAGGGATAGGTCCATGCCGGCTGAACAGATGCCGGCACCCACCGCCTGAGTCAGCATGTCGCCGGAAAGGCGCGTGTCCCGCCCGATGACGACATGGCTTTTAGAGGCCTTGCGGGATTTAAAATAGTGCGCCAAGGCACGACCGGCAGCCATGGCGGTCTGTCCATCCATGGGATAGGCATTGGCCCTGCCGCGAATACCGTCCGTCCCGAATAGTCTTCCCACTGCCGTTCTTTCTTGGTTTGGCGTAACTACTCAGAGCACTTCATCTTCGGCCCTTCAGGCCTTTCCATATAGCG
>CAZGPF010000246.1:0-2784 GCA_964527275.1 uncultured Desulfosarcinaceae bacterium | reverse complement strand
CGCTATATGGAAAGGCCTGAAGGGCCGAAGATGAAGTGCTCTGAGTAGTTACGGCAATGGTTAGCTGGCCTTCGAGATCATGGCTGTGTACAGGCAGCTCCTGCCCCGCCTTGAAATTGAAGTTGAGCACCTTCATGTAAGGCGACTCATGCACCAGGAAATTCTTCATCGCCCGGTCGTTAAAGCCGTTCTCTATAAATACTTCGACTCTCTTCAACATAGTGTCTTCCTTTATAATACCTGAATCTCATTACTGAAATATGTAATTGATTGCAGCCCGGTTTCCGTTATGACCAGAGTGTCCTCAATGCCGACGGCACCTTCCGCACCAAAAATAAATTTTGGCTCCAGCGCCAACACCATGCCCTTTTCAAGTATAAAATCAAAGTTTTTAGCGATGACAGGAAGTTCATCCAGCTCAATTCCCACGCCATGCGCGATAAATTTTATCCTCTCGTCAGGCCCCATGAAATGGTCATGCAATCCAGCCTCCGCTGCCATGTTAAAGGCCATATCGTAAAGGTCTTTGCCGTTAACCCCCGGCCTGGTCTCGGCTATGATTTTCTTTTTTATCCCCATGGCAACCTCATAAGCCTTTATGAGCTTGGGCGACAGTTCGCCAATCGAAAAGATCCTGGTCTGGTCCACCATGTATCCATTCAAAACCCCCACATAGTCGACCATTACCGGTTCGTTTTTGCGGATTTTTTTAAAACCGGCACCTTGCGGGTAGGAAGGATTGAGGCCTGTCCCACCGGTGGGACCGTCAAAAAAGCTAGGATAGGAGAGGTTCCAGCCCGAGAGGAGATGACCATAGTGAATCTCCTGATTGAATCCTCTCATGCGTACTGGACCCTGGTGTCCATTTCTTCTGTAAACTGCCTCCAGTTGGGAGGCAACTTCTACTTCGGTGAGCCCCTCCTCCAGTATCTCGGCCACAGTGGAGAACATTTTAAAATTAAGCTCGGCAGCATCCTTTAGTCTCTCGATCTCATAATCCGATTTCACCATCCTGATCTTGCGGATGGCCAAGGATATATCTTCAACCTTCAGGGGAGAGAGTAGTTTTTTATAGTAGAGATAATTGTTGGCCGGCAGTACATCCAGCTCAAGACCTAAGCTGCCATTTTTGCCGAGCATTGAAATAATTTTAGCAGCCATATGCTTGAGGCTTTGCAAGGATTCTATATTGGCCAGGGCGCACTCTTTTTGGGCGCGCGCCAGGCTCTCTTTAACCATTAATACGGGTTCACCGTCTACGGGAACGAAAAGATGGGCATTCTGACAGGTACCACTGAAGTAGAATAGATCGGCTTTTTGTATAATCAGGGCACCTTGTAATTTTTTGTGGCTTAATGCTGCTTTTAGATTTTCAATTCTCTTTAAGAGTTCCTCGCAGGGTGTATAATGAAGCTTCATGGATCGACCTCCTGCCTCGGATAGTTAACATTGGTTTTCCAGATCGATTTTTTGAATATCAGAATAGCCGGCAAATATAAAGACCACCAAGTGGTCCTGAACAGCAAAGCCGGCGGGCGGGCAATGCCGAGGCCTATGCATTTATGCTGTACATGCAAGGAGAAACCTGATATTCGACCGACATTGCGTGGCAAAAGAAACCTCCCCTGCTCCACATAGGTTGCGGGCCCAATACCTACACGGACTGCGGTAAAAATAGCCCCTCTTCCGTTTTCCATAAATACCACGCTCATAAGGAGACGATAAGATGGCCACTAGCGGTAAGAACATCACATCCCTGGAAGCCATAAAACAGAGAAAAGCCGCTGTGCCGAACTTACTACACCATGTGGGCAACACCCCCATGGTAGAGCTTCGCAAAATCAAACCCCACAAGGGGGCCCGGATTCTGGTCAAGCTTGAAGGCTCCAACCCCGGTGGTTCGGTCAAGGACCGCCCAGCCCTCTGGATGATTCAAGAGGCCGAGAAGTCGGGCCACTTAACGCCCGGCAAGATCATCCTGGAACCGACCTCCGGTAATACCGGCATCGGACTGGCCATGGTCGGTGCGTGCAAAGGATACCGCGTCAAGTTGACGCTGCCCGGATGCGTGAGCATGGAACGGCGCCAGACCCTTTTGGCATACGGAACCGAGCTGGTGCTCACGCCACACAACGAGAAGACCGACGGCGCCATCCGGCAGGCCCGCCAGATTCTGGAAGAAGACCCGGACAGATATTTCATGCCCGACCAGTTCTCCAACCCCGCCAACTGGAAAGCCCACTATGAGACCACGGCCGTGGAGATCATCGAGCAGACCGGCGGTGACATATCGGCCTTCGTGGCCGGCTTGGGAACCTCGGGCACTCTCATGGGCACCTCGCGACGACTCAAACAATTCAATCCCAATATCCGTATAGTTGCCGCAGAACCGATTGAGGGCCATGCCATCCAGGGATTGAAGAGCCTCAAAGAGGCCATCGTACCCGATATTTTCGATGCCCATAAAATCGACCACACAGTCATCGTGGATGACCGCCCCGCCTTTGTCACCACCCAGCAACTGGCCATGGAAGAGGGACTCTTCTGCGGTATGAGCAGCGGAGCGGCCGTATGGGCGGCCCTGCAGATCGCCTCGGACCTGAGCCCGTCGGAAACCGTGGTCACCCTGCTGCCAGACCGCGGTGATCGTTATCTCTCCACCAATCTGTTCCGCTCGGTCTGCGCGGATTGTCCGCCTTAGGGCGATTAACGATTCACCCGCGATAACCAAATCGTAACTACTCAGAGCACTTCATCTTCGGCCCTTCAGGCCTTTCCATATAG
>CAZGPF010000245.1:0-2786 GCA_964527275.1 uncultured Desulfosarcinaceae bacterium | reverse complement strand
TTTTTGCCATTACGCTGAGTAGTTACATTTATATAATTGATAGATAGAAATAATACCCCTTGACGATAATATCTTTATGGGTTATGATATTTGACGTGATAAAATCGTTCAAATGCAAAGAGACTGAAAAAATATTTCAAGGTCAGTTCTCAAAAAAACTGCCTCATGGCATACAGGGAATTGCAGAAAGAAAACTTATTATGATCCATAGAGCTGCCAACCTTAACGATCTTCGAGTACCGCCAGCTAATCGCCTGGAGGCATTGAGTGGCAGCCGTGAAGGACAGCATAGTATACGTATTAACAACCAATGGCGCATTTGTTTTGAATGGCGTGAAGCCGGCGTATATGGTGTTGAGATAGTTGACTATCATTGAGGAGGTAACACAATGAGAGATTTTCCCCCAACACATCCTGGTGAAATCCTGCTTGAAGAATTTTTAAAGCCAATGGGTATAACCCAGTACCGGCTTGCAAAAGATATCGGGGTTCCGGCCATGCGAATAAACAAAATTGTTCATGGCGAGAGAGGAATTAGTACCGACACAGCTTTAAGACTGGCCCGATATTTTGGAATGTCTGTTGATTTTTGGACCGGCATTCAAATTCATTACGATACCGAAGTGGCTAAAATGACTTTAGGTGATCGTTTAGAGAAAGAGGTTAAAGTTTTAGTTACAGCCGCCTGAATAATAATCGTCCTCTGTAACTACTCAGAGCACTTCATCTTCGGCCCTTCAGGCCTTTCCATATAGCGATGCTATTATGAAAAGACCTGAATGACCGAACCTAAAGCACTCTGAGCAGTTACAGTTCGAGATACAATCGTTATAGTTCGTGCTTTTTTGTGCTTTTTGCCATTACGCTGAGTAGTTACCGTCCTCTTTATATTCGGCATCCATAGGGAGTGACCTCACGGCCACCCCCTCCCACACCACCGGACATACGGATCGCGTATCCGGCGGTTCGGCTGGTCAAAGCAGACCCAAAACCCTTGTTCCACCTGGCCTTAGGGAACGCAGCGCTATCTGCATTTCAGCCACTGCTGCAATATGCTAATAAGCATACGCTTTTTATCAGACATAACCATTTACCCGATCCATTCGGGCCGGGCACCGTTCGGGCCTTCACCGGAGGGGGTGAGACCTCCCTGATCGTCAGGGCTCGTTTCCACCGGCTAATATGCCGTCTGCTGACTTCTCCCATGCGGTCAGGGCGGATTGCTCTGCTCTCAGCCAAAATTCCGTCACACGCGACTTCTCAAAGGGCACATGGAAGACCTCCCAGGGTAAACACGTGTCCTTCGGTACATGGATGCCGAGTATACGGGCATTGCCAAGATGGATAGTGGACTTTGCCTTGTGTTGCAGGCTCGTCCCACAATGTACGCTTAACTCGATTTCTGTTCGTCACCCCCGTACCTTAGCGGCACCCTGCCGTAGCAGGGCAACTGCCTTCCAGAGCACCGTCGCCGGTACCCCGTTGCTTGCCGCTACACCCTCCGCCTCCATCAGGCTGAGTCTAAGACTTGCCAACATTATCAATGACATGGTAGCATTGACTCACTTTTAAGATCACGTGCCACGCCCGGCACACAACCAACTGTAAACGCCATGGCCAAAATCGACGCCTTTTGCAAACTGATGCACGCACAGAACGCCTCGGACCTCCACCTGGTGGCCGGTCAGCCTCCGGCGCTGCGCATCCACGGTGATATCGAACGGCTTAAGTACGATCCGCTCAAGAGCGACGAACTGCGCGCCATGCTGTATGAAATCGCCGCAGCCGACAAGATTAAGAGCTTTGAAGAGACCGGTGATGTGGACTTTGGCTATGATATTCCCGGGTTGGCACGCTACCGCGCCAATTTTTTCATGCAAAAAAATGGTGTCGGCGCCGTATTGCGTGAAATTCCCAATACCATCATGCAGTGCGAGCAGTTGGGATTGCCGCCGGTGATCGCCAGGCTGGCCAGCTTGCCCCATGGTCTCGTGCTCGTCACCGGCTCCACCGGCAACGGAAAATCGACCACCCTGGCAGCCATTATCGACGAAGCCAACCGCACGCGCAGCGACCATATCATCACCATAGAGGACCCCATCGAGTTCGTGCACCAGAGCAAGGGCTGCATAGTCAATCAACGCGAGGTCGGAATCCATACCCAAACATTCGCCGCGGCCCTGCGCGGCGCCTTGCGTGAAGATCCCGATGTGATCCTGGTGGGCGAGATGCGCGACTTAGAGACCATCTCCCGGGCCATTGAGGCCGCCTCCACCGGCCATCTGGTCTTCTCCACCCTGCACACCACCAGCGCGGCCAAGACCGTGGACCGCATCATTGAGGCCTTTCCGGCCGGCGAGCAGGCCCAGATCCGCTCGACATTGGCCGATGGTGTGCGCGCCATCATCTCCCAGACCCTGTTCAAGCGCATCGACAGGCGGGGCCGCATTCCAGCCCTGGAGATTCTGATCGCCACTCCCGCAGTGCGCAACCTTATCCGGGAAGGCAAGTCTCACCAGATTGCCTCCATGATTCAGACCGGCGCGAAATATGGCATGCAACTGCTGGATAGTTCCATCATGGAGCTGTTGAACAAGGGCAAAATCAGCCCGCAAGACGGCTATTTGAAGGCCCACGACAAGGGGCGCTTCCGGTCGCTGCTCAAGACGCCGCCCAGCGATTTCACGGAGGCTTGACAAGCACAGGCAGAATAGTCGACCACACGATCTTCAATAGTAACTACTCAGAGCACTTCATCTTCGGCCCTTCAGGCCTTTCCATATAGC
>CAZGPF010000244.1:0-2813 GCA_964527275.1 uncultured Desulfosarcinaceae bacterium | reverse complement strand
TGCCGGATATGCAAGGCGTCCGGGCCTGCAGATGTACATTTGTACCTCAAAGGTTCGGCAACGCAGCAGATTCGGTGCCCTGCGAACGCTTACACATTTAGAATGCTCCTCCCAGGGTGAATTCCCAACCCCCATCTCCATCACCTTCGCGGGGATCGAGGATCTTTCCGTATTCAAGCCGAATGGGCGCCACGGGGGAGAACCAGCGAATTCCATATCCCGCGCTTCGTCGCAGGTCTCCCAAATCGATGGTATCCTCGTATACATTACCGGTATCGTAAAAGACAACCCCCATAAAACCGATTTTCGCAGAGAGCGGAATGAGCAGCTCGAAATTAAATTGGGCCATGGCGTGGCCCCCGATCTCGGTAGCCGTTCCCTCGGAGTTGACGCTGTCGATATGGACGCCCCGATAGTCGAAGCCGCGCAGCGAGTACATGCCTCCCAGGTAGAATTTTTTATAGTCGGGCAGCAGTTTGTCGACGGCATTTTTGCGCACTATACCGGCCTTGGCGTGCATGGCCCAAACAAATCCCTTGAACAGCGGGAAGTACCAACCGGTTTCGGCGATATATTTTTCAAAACCCACATCGCCGCCAATACCCGCGTATTCAACATTGAGCCTGTGTTTAACGCCTTCGGTGGGGGCCAATACGTGGTCCCTGGTGTCGTATCCCAAGGCGATGGTTGAGCTGCTGGTGACATTGACCCCTTCCATCTCTTTGATGGTGTCGTCGGCATCATCGGACACATCGTATACCTCACTGGAATCATAGGCATAGTTCCAATAGAGACGCGTGTAATCGAATATCGGGTAACTGAGGCCCCAACCGCCGCCGAAGCTCTCGCGATCGTAACTATCGCTATAGGTCTTGGTTAGTTGATAAGCGGTGAGCGTGCCACTTAAAGGCATATCAAAAAGCCACGGTTCGGTGAATTTCAGAGAGTACCTGGTGGTAGAGCTCCCGAATTGGCCGCTAAAACTCAGGCGTTGACCGCGTCCGAACATATTGTGTTCGGTAATCGAGCCCGTGAAAAAGAAGTTCTCCGCGCTGCTGTACCCGGCGCCGAAAGAGAATTGGCCGGTGGGTTTCTCGGTGACATCAATCTTGAGAATCATCTTGTCATCGGCGCTGCCTTTGAGCGTATCGACCTTGGTATCCTCGAAGTAATCTATGCGGTACAGGTTGCGAATGCTGCGTTTCAATAGTTTGGTGTTAAAACGCTCCTGCTCCTTGACCAGCAGTTGGCGACGAATCACCTTGTCGCGCGTGCGGCGGTTGCCAGTGATAAAAATGTTTTCGAAATAGACCTCCTGGTGTTTGTCGATCACATAGGTGATATCGACTACCAGATTTTGGTTATCCTCCTTTACCCGCGGGGTTATATTTGCATAAGCAAACCCGTGGCTGCCGTAGATATCCTTCAGGGCGAGGATATCATCGCGCAGTTTTTCGCGGTTGAAGTACTCTTGCCGGTTGAGGGTCATTTGCTGCATCAGGAGGTGGCTGTCCAGAATCAAATCGCCGGAGATTTCCACCTTGCCAACCTTGTACCGCGGCCCCTCTTCGATGCGGAAAGTGATTTGAATGCTCTCGCCGCCAATGTCCACCACGGGATCAGCCACCCGCGCGCGGGTATATCCCTGGTTGAGATAGTGGCTTTTAATCAAGTCCGCGTCCTGGTCCAGCGCGCTACGGTCCATGTTGCCCGAGGAGGTCAGCCAGTAGAAAAACCCTTTTTCCGATGTCTGCATGACCTTCTTGAGCTCTTTATCGCCGACCGCCTTGTTACCTTCGAAAAGGATAGATGTGACATACAATTTTTTACCCTCTTGGATGGTAAACTCGATATCCGCCTGGTTTTTCTTGGTGGGCAGAACCTTGTACTCTATCCGCACCTGGTGATAATTCTTCTCCCTGTACATCGATTCGATCTGTTCGATATCGCTTTGGATCCTGAAAATGTTGAGGATGGCCCCCGTGCCCAGGGTCATGTTATCGGTGATCTCCTCGTCCTCAAAGCGGTAATTGCCTTTCAGTTTAATGTGGCGGATGGTCGGTTTCTCCTTGACATGCATGCTGACCACCATCCCCCCGGTGCCTGGCTCGGCTTCAACGCGCAGATCATCGAAATAACCCATATTGTAGATAGACCGCAGGTCATCGGACAACTGTTTTTGCTTATAGAGACCTCCTGGTTTGGTTTGCATGCTTCTTAAAATGGCGTCGTCTTCGATGCGCTCATTGCCTAGAATCGAGACCGCAGAAACGGTCCGGCGTTGAAATAGCTTGAATTCTATTTTGGAGTTCAGTCTCTTGATGACATTGATCAGGTTCTCAATGTTTTGCCCCTGCTCATTGAAGCTTTCCACAGCTTGAAGGTCGCCAGGTGCAGCCATGTGGGCCTGCAGGTTGAAGCCGCCATCCACGAGGGTAAAACTACCCCAGATGACCCGCTCGGCGGCATGGCGTCCGGCCAGCTCCCGGGCCTTGGCCGGATCGAGGGCCTCTTCCGGGAGCGCGGCCATATCTTCTGGGTTGATTTTGACGAGCGTGGCGCCCTCGCTTCTGAGCTGTTCGGAGAGCACCGTGGCGATTTGCCCGGAGAGATAGGCCATATCCTGGGGCGCATGCACGGCAAACGGCAGCACCAGCACCTTGGGCTGATAAATACTTCCCAGGGCCGGGGCGCTGAAAATGATCAGTGCCAAAAATGGTATCAGGATTCGAAATCCAAGGCTGCGCGCGGTCGGCTTTACAAACATCTTGTCCCTTTGTCAGTTGCGGTGTAAGCGTTCACAGGGCACCGCA
>CAZGPF010000243.1:0-2815 GCA_964527275.1 uncultured Desulfosarcinaceae bacterium | reverse complement strand
TTTCAAACCTCAAGCTTATAAATCCGTAACTACTCAGCGTAATGGCAAAAAGCACAAAAAAGCACGAACTATAACGATTGTATCTCGAACTGTAACTGCTCAGAGTGCTTTAGGTTCGGTCATTCAGGTCTTTTCATAATAGCATCGCTATATGGAAAGGCCTGAAGGGCCGAAGATGAAGTGCTCTGAGTAGTTACATAAATCCTTATGCCGAATGCCGACGGTGTGAGCGATTTTTTCGTTTTTTTTCAAGGTGGTCCATGAATCAGCTCGATTTAGTATTGGTGACGATTATGGGTTATTGTCTTGTCCGGGGTCTTTTTCGAGGACTGATCAAGGAGCTCTCTTCCATCATCGGCGTGGCCGGCGGGTTCTATGCCGCATATAGCTATTATCCACTCCTGGCCCGGCAGCTCGCACTCTGGATCACCAATCCCGGCTATCAGAAGGTTATCAGTTTTTTATTTATATTTACGGTGATTTGCGTTGTGGTGGGGATCGTCGGCGGCGTGATCAAATATCTAATGAACATCGTCTTTCTCGGTTGGGCCGATCGGTTGCTGGGCGTTCTGTTCGGGGCCCTCAAGGGGGTGTTGATCATTTCGGTGGTGGTATTGGCGCTGACTACCTTCCTGCCCCGCAAGCCCGCCATCGTGGAAAAATCGTGGGTGGCTCAGGATACAATGCGCATCAGCGCTTTCTTAATCCAGGTGACTCCCCCTGAGATGAAAGAGCGTTTCGCCGTCAAGCTGAAAGAGTTGAGCGCCGTATGGCGTTCCCAATAGCCCGTTTGAGGGCTGTTGAGGCACTTTACGAGCTCAATCGTCGAAGTCACCTTCCGGGCCTTTGTCCGATTGGATCGTCTTAGCGCGCTCGATGATTTTTGCGGGCGTCCAAGCTTGCACATCTTCGATGCACCGGGCCTTGTCGCCCGGGTCATGGCTCTCCGCCTTGATGATCGCCTCGATGGCCAGGGGCGCCGTGTCGCGGGCATTGAAAAGATCGGTCAGCATGCCATAGACAAAATCTTCCACCCGCTGAACCATGCGCTCACGGATCTGCCTGGGCTGCCTGAGCAACCGGCTCTCAAACGGAAGGTTCAGCTTTTTATAATTGCCCCCTCCCCACCCTTGTCCATCCGCGAAAGCCTTCATCTCCTGCCACAGCTCATCGGTGGCACCCTGACCTTTGACTTTGATGAATTGGCCCTCTTGATCCAGGAGGGCATTGCCATAGTCATTGACCTCCAATCCCCAGGAGATCATCTGCAGGGCAGTGGCCACATTGGCCTTGGTGGTGCGGGTCTGTTGGGCTATGCTGCGCAGACGGTCGGAGTTGTTGCCCGACGTGCCGTGCTGGGCACCGGAGACATTATAGGGCTTCAGCACGTCGTGGACTTCGGCGGTCAGCTCCACCTGGATGCCCTGGCCGCTGGCCTCGATACCGTGGGTGGTGCCGTTATTGAGGGCGATCCAGTTGGGGAAGATGCCGTGGGCGTTGAGACCCTGAATGAGAAAGAGAGCCTCCTCACTGGTCGAGAGGCCGAGTTTGCCTTTGATTTCACCAATTTCAGTTTCGAGTCCGGCCCATGCAGGCAGGACGGGGTATAGCTGTAGATTGGCCAGCAGGTTTTGGTCATCGGGCATGTGGGAAGCATCGATGGCGATAGAGGTGATGCCGGCATCGAATATGGAGGGGATCTCGGTCCTGGCGGTCTCGACGTCAGCCTGACTTTTGATTCCGTAGTGGTCCGCATGCAGCGCCACCGGGATGGTGATTTGCATCTCGTTGCAAAAAGCATCCACTTTGCGGGCCATATTCCAGAAGTTGGTGTCGCAATATGCATCCGCGCCGCCTTCCGATTTTGCAATCTCGATGATCAATACGGAATTGGCGCGCTGCGCGGCCCGCAGAGCCCCCCGAATGACAAAACTATTGCGGCCGTTGGCCGCCATGCAGATGGAGCTGCCTTTGGCCAGCATGGCCAGGTCGATATATTTGCCGCTGATCAGCAGGGCCCGGGAGTTGGGAAACAGTTTTCGGATGTTGGGGGGGCGTCCAACGGACAACGCTTGATTAAAATCAGCCGCAGTAATTGTAGGCATCTTTACCTCCTGTTGCAGAAAATGGGGTCAAGTCTCGATTTGAGACTTGCTGACCAGGGTTTTAATAGTATTGATATCCTTGCGGATTGTTTTGTCTTTTTTTCTATGAGCTTCAACCTTTTGAATAATGTTGCTGACAGCGCCATAAGTGTTCATATGAAACAACTTGGCAATGGTTGTCAGTTTCTTAGCACATAACATCCGGATCAGGTAGATGGCGATATTCCTCGGTTTGTTAAACCAACCGCGTTTTGTTTTATACATATCTTCAAGCGACACATCATAATAACCGCATACTGCGTTTATAATAGCGTCTGGTTCTGGAGCTAATTGTTTTGATTGCGGTATCTCCTGTGATTTTTTCTTAAAATAAAATTCTTCTTTGATTTTCGTGATAAAATTCTCTGGTCCTAATAAGGAAGGTAGTTGCTTCAAAGAAAAAAAACGCTTGATCCTCTCAGAGTCATCTTTTTCCATAAATTCAATAAATGGTTTCAAGCGACCTTTTTTCTTTAAGGTTAGCATTGAGAAGGCAATATCTTTTGAAAGCCAGTTCCAGGTTTTAGAATATGAGAGATACCCTCTATAGCTGCTCCACCTGTAATCTCCCATCTTTTTTACCATGGCGGCTCGCAGGGGATTCCTGTGAATGTACCGCACAAGTTCCAGTAAATGAGAGTCATCACAAACAAGGACGGATTTATATCTTC
>CAZGPF010000242.1:0-2836 GCA_964527275.1 uncultured Desulfosarcinaceae bacterium | reverse complement strand
TATATGGAAAGGCCTGAAGGGCCGAAGATGAAGTGCTCTGAGTAGTTACTTTTGATGAACGCTGCGGGTACGACCGACACAAACCCCCATCCGAGGGGTCTGCCCATGTAAGCACGGTGGGCTGCCTATACCGGCGGCATAACCCAGGTCCCAGTAAAAATCATAAGGAGATTTAAACACATGCCTTCCAGTAATAATAACCTTCCCGCGTTGACGGCCCGGCAGGGAGCAGCGCTGGTCGCCTTGGTCCGCCAAACCCTTGCGGCGCGTTTGAAACACCGGCTCTCGGATAGCGACCGCGAAGACCTGCATAAGCGGCTTTGCGCCAGTGCCTTCCAGGTTCATTGCGGCGCCTTCGTCACTTTAAAGATCGGCGGAAAGCTGCGCGGCTGCATTGGCAGTCTGACGGGGCGCGAGCCTCTAATCGATTGTGTCCGCAAGCATGCGATTAATGCCGCCTTTCGCGATCCACGATTCAAGCCGCTGAGCAGGCATGAGTTGGAGCGTGTGAGTGTCTCGGTGAGTGTTTTGACCGTGCCTCAGCCAATGGAATACGTGGACGCCGAAGATCTGCTCGCGAAATTACGGCCTGGCGTGGATGGGGTTACCATTCGCAAACAGAGTGCCAGCGCAACATTTCTGCCCCAAGTATGGGAACAGTTGCCGGTGAAAGAGAATTTTCTGGCACAATTGTGTCTCAAAGCCGGATTGCCGGCAGGGGAGTGGCGCAAAGCCCAATTGGAAGTCGAGACCTATCAGGCGCAGTATTTCGGTGAGCCCGATTGAGGCGCTTTACGAAATAAAAAACAGGTAAGCGTTCACAGTGCTGTAGCTTATCACCTCTTATGCACTTCAACCCCCTGAACGGGTACAAAAAATAGCAGCTATAAATCCAAATCGGAATCCAATTGCCCGCTTCCATGCCCTCCAGCTTATCCCATTGGCAAAGTCCCCAACTACTCTCTAGGCTCCCATGCCATAGTTGTTCTATGGGTGCATGGCCCTGATCAAGACTTTGTGGTAGGAGCGGATGCGATCCACATATTGTAATGCTTCGTTGCCGCGGGCATATCCATTTGGCAAGGTGAGGTAGTACTCCTGCTGTTGCAGTAGCGGCAGCACCGAGCGTACCCCATGCCAGCTATGCGCAGGTTTGCCAAGGCGTCTGGCCAGGATGCGGGCATCGCGCAGATGGCTGAAACCGAAATTGTAGGCGGCGAGAGCCATCAGGGTGCGGTCGGGTTCGGGTACAGCGTCACCCACCCTTTGATGCAGCCGTGACAGATAGCGCGTGCCGGCGAAGATAGACTCTTTAACGGCCAGCCGGTCTTTAAGCCCCATGGCTTCGGCCGTAGCCCGGGTTAGCATCATGATCCCGCGCACACCGGTGAAACTTTTGGCCTTAGGATTCCAATGGGACTCCTGGTAAGACTGGGCGGCAACCAGGTACCAATCCAAGCCGTATTTTTCGGCGGCTCGCTGGAAGTGTTTACGATATTTGGGCAGGCGCTCATAAATGCGTCGGTGAAAATATATTATGTCCACGTAATCGAACTGCTCCACATGGCTGAAGTGGTAATCAACCAAACCACTGATTTTTTTTTGTGTTTTCGCTTTGGAGAACCAGCGAACGACTTCGCGTTGTAGCTGACTGCTTTGGGGGTGCATGGCCCAGGCGAGCTTCCTGGGTGCGCCCAGCGTGAAATGGACGACCAGTTCGGGGTAGTAATTGCGGTTGACGGCCATGGTGTGGGACTCGACCATGGTCAGAGGCAGGGCGCGATGCCACACCATTTCCAACAGCTCTTCGGAGCTGTAGTCGGAAAGGGATTTCCATAGCAGTCCGGGTTGCCGGCTTTTGATCGCTTGCAGGATTTCCAGCCGCGCAGAGCTGTCGGCCATCCAGATGGCGCTATGGGATAGCTTGCTGATATTGTTAAGCGCCAGGCCCCCACGTCGGCCTATGACCTGCTGCCGTATATCCAGATACCCAGGCCCCAGGGAGACCAGGCCCTCCGACTGCTCGCCAAAAGGGATACCGGCGGCAATAATATCGGCATCGCCACGGCGCAGGGCTTCGATCATCCGCGCCTCTTCCTCGATGATCAGGGGGCGCAGCTTGACCCCCAAATGGTCGGCAAAAGCCTTGGCCAGATCATATTCGAAACCAATGGGGCCATGGGGGCCTTCGAAGTAACAGGTTGTGTTGTTA
The DNA here is from genome assembly GCA_964527275.1 of uncultured Desulfosarcinaceae bacterium. GTDB lineage: Bacteria > Desulfobacterota > Desulfobacteria > Desulfobacterales > Desulfosarcinaceae > JARRKU01. Next base: position 624 of record CAZGPF010000242.1, on the reverse strand, counting down.
CGGGTAACGAAGACCAGTTCACCGCGGGCCTTTATGGCTTCGATGTTATTTAATAACAGTCGATCATCCAACCTGGAAATCAAAGCCCAGAGGAGGATGGCAAAACCGGTAAAAGCGATCAAAGCGCTTAAACCGATTTTGACTCTTTTGGGCACCATTAAGTATCGATGACTCACTGTTTGTAACCGTTCAGGGGGTAAAAGTGCATAAGAGGTGATAAGCTACAGCACTGTAAGCGTTTGCTTAGGTGCCCGATATGCAAGGCGTCCGGGCAAAGCAGATGTACTTTGGTACCTCAAAGGCCCGGCAACGAAGCAGTTTCGGCACCCTGTGAACGCTTACCCCTGTTTTTAATAACAAAGACCAGATCCCTGCAAGCTCAAAATTCAATTAAGTACTGCTACATGGACGAAGACGCGCATGTCAATAGCCCTCCTTATCCCAAATATCTTATCTGCGTACATCTGCGGATTAATTTCGCAAGCTGCTGACATCGACTGCTTCCTGATAAACAGCCTCAAGAAAACCATTACCCAATCCATTATAGCAAAGAGGCTTGCCCTGATGGACAAAACGAGTGTAGGTAACGGAACATCTAAACTTGGAAAGGAGAGACGTTTTATG
>CAZGPF010000241.1:0-2878 GCA_964527275.1 uncultured Desulfosarcinaceae bacterium | reverse complement strand
TATTCAGGTGCAAGGTTAAAAGAGATCGGCGCCTTTTTTGGTATCGGTGAGTCGGATGTTTCTCAGGCAAGCCACAGGTACGAAGAAAGAATGAATAGCAGCAGGGCGCGAAAAAGGATAATGAAGGAGGCTAAAAAAAAGCTGTCTTTGTCAAGAATGAAGACCTGACCATCTTGTTTCCCTCGTTGGATTGATGAAAACTATAGGTAGGGGAACAGTTTGGAGAGGGCAGAATCTGTAAAAGGAAAGGGTACTACAACGATGTCAAAAGGTTCATAGATCATTGTAGGCCTCTTCATCATTCTGTGAATCCCATTCACTTAAAGTCGGGACTATAGCAGCGCTAAATTCTAGGTCTAGAGGTGTTGCTTTTCTCAGTTTTATATTGTTGTTTTCAATTTCGAATGCGATTGAATCACCGGCGCTAAGTTTCAGTTTCTTTCTTATAGCTTCTGGAACTGTCGCCTGATACTTTTTCGTGAGTTTGCTGATTACGGTTTGCATGATTACCCCCTATATCATTTAGTGTAACATCTTTTCTGTAATTTCGGTTTAGCACTGAATAGGCAGAGGTCAGGGGAATCCTTAAAATTCCTTTGGCGCTCTGCCGATGTTAGGGCTACGGATCTTCGGTCCAAATATAATTTGAAAAATATGGGCTAAATCGGTTCTCCAGTTGTGCATTGAACAACAAAAAAAGGAGGAGCCGAAATGAACCACACTAGAGACGATAGCGCACTTTCGACAGCAATGGAACAGATTATCGAAAATGGTTTTGACGGACTGAACGTTGCAGTCTCCATACTGATTAATGAGGCCATGCGCATTGAGCGCCGCCGGGCATGACGGTGAGCGTGCAAGGTCGGCTGGAAGAGGTCGATGGCCGCAAGCTTCGATTTTCCCTGGAGGCGTTTGACGATCTGGAAATGATCTCATCCGGCATCCACGAACGATTTATCATCGATGTCCGCAAATTCAATGCTGTGGTGCAAAAGAAGCAGCGAGGGTAGCTTCATGACCTGCCAACAGATCAACAACTCCCTGCGCAATATCGCCATTATCGCCCACGTGGACCACGGCAAGACTACTCTGGTGGATGCCATGTTTCGGCAGAGCGGCCTCTTTCGGGACAATCAGAAGGTGGATGAGCGCCTCATGGACAGCATGGAGCTGGAGCGCGAACGCGGCATCACCATCGCGGCCAAGAACTGCTCGGTGGTGTGGCGCAGTGTGCGCATCAATATAATCGATACACCCGGCCATGCCGATTTCGGCGGCGAGGTCGAGCGGGCTCTCTCCATGGCCGACGGCGCGCTCCTGCTGGTGGACGCCTCCGAAGGCCCTTTGCCCCAGACGCGCTTCGTGCTCCACAAGGCCCTGGACGCCGGTCTTAAAATCATCGTGGTAATCAACAAGATCGACCGTCCGGATGCCCGCGTCGCGGTTGTGCTGGATGAGATCTACGATCTGCTCATCGACCTGGGTGCCACCGAGGAGCAGTTGGAATTCCCCTTGCTTTACGCCATCGGTCGCGACGGTCTCGCCGTGCTGGAACCTGATGATCCGGCTCGGGACCTGCATCTGCTTTTTGACACTATCATCGACTCCGTGCCCGGCCCGGCCCACGACCCGCAGGCCCCTTTTCAGATGCGGGTCTCCGACCTAGGCTACTCCGACTATGTGGGACGGCTGGCAATAGGCAAGATCTTCAATGGCACAGCTCGGTCGCGGGACAGATTGGTCTGCCTGGGGAGCGACGGCCGGGAGACGCCGCTGAAGGTTTCCAGGCTGCAGATATACGAAGGCATGCGGCTTACCGAAGTCGATGAGGTGCAGCCCGGAGACATCGTGGTGTTGGCCGGTATCGAGGAGGCGACTATCGGGGATACCATCTGCAACGAGCTCAAGCCCAAGGCCCTGCCGCGTATAAGCGTGGACGCCCCAACGGTCTCAATGACCTTCACCATCAACACCGGCCCCCTGGGTGGCCGGGAGGGCAAGTATGTCCAGTCGAGCCGTCTGCGCCAGCGGCTGCGCAAGGAGACCCTGCTCAATATGGCCATCCAGGTGGAGGAGGCGGGCGACCGCGACACCATCCTGGTAAAGGGCCGCGGCGAGTTCCAACTGGCCATTCTCATCGAGACCATGCGCCGGGAGGGCTATGAATTTTGCGTGGGCCGGCCAAAGGTGATCTATCGCCACGTGGAGGGGCGCAAGCTGGAGCCCATCGAGAAACTACTGGTGGATTGCGAGGAGCAGTTCCTAGGCGTGGTAACCGAGAAGCTATCCCTGCGCAAAGGCAGGCTGACAAATCTGGTGAACAACGGTAGTGGGCGGGTGCGCATCGAATTTTCCGTGCCCTCCCGAGCCCTGATCGGCTACCGCGATGAATTTCTAACCGATACCCGAGGCACGGGCATCATGAACTCCCTGTTCGATGGCTATGAGCGCTATCGCGGCGACTGCCCCAGCCGCTTCACCGGCTCCATCGTGGCCGACCGCGCGGGCAAGGCCGTGGCCTACGCCCTGTTTAACCTGGAACCCCGTGGCCGCCTGTTTATAACTCCCGGCGCTCCGGTTTACGAAGGCCTGGTCGTGGGTGAGCACAACCGCGCTCAGGATATCAATGTCAATGCCTGCAAGGAGAAGAAGCTGACCAATATTCGCGCCTCGGGCAAGGATGATGCCGTGCTGCTCTCGCCGGTGATGCGCCTCACCTTGGAGCAGGCCATCAGTTTTATCCGTGAAGACGAGCTGGTCGAGGTGACCCCCAAATCGATCCGCCTGCGCAAAGCCGTTCTCTCGGCCTCCCGACGTCAGAGCCTGTACGCTTCAAAGAAAAAAAAGTGTAACTACTCAGCGTAATGGCAAAAAGCAC
>CAZGPF010000240.1:0-2889 GCA_964527275.1 uncultured Desulfosarcinaceae bacterium | reverse complement strand
GCTATATGGAAAGGCCTGAAGGGCCGAAGATGAAGTGCTCTGAGTAGTTACCTTCGGGATTCAACTCATGAACTCCGATAATCGCCGGAAAGGAAATTGCCATGGCAAGAGACCGCATCAACAAAGGCTTTGCTGAAATGTTTAAGAACGGCGTCATCATGGACGTCACCAACTACGATCAGGCCCGCATTGCGCAAGAGGCCGGGGCATGCGCGGTGATGGCCTTAGAGCGTGTGCCCTCGGATATCCGCAGCGACGGCCAGGTAGCGCGCATGAGTGATCCGGCCATGATCCAGGCCATCATGGAGACGGTCACCATTCCGGTGATGGCCAAGGTACGCATCGGCCACTTCATGGAGGCCAACATCCTGCAGGCCATGGGCGTGGACTTCGTGGACGAGAGCGAAGTGCTCACCCCGGCCGACGAGGCGCGGCATGTGGACAAGAGCCAGTTTGATGTGCCCTTTGTCTGCGGCGCGCGCAATCTGGGCGAGGCCCTGCGGCGCATAGCCGAAGGCGCGGCCATGATTCGCACCAAGGGCGAAGCCGGTACCGGCAACATCGTCAACGCCGTGACCCACTGCCGGGCTATCACCGAGGAGATCGCGGCCCTGAAAGGCATGGACGAACACCAGCTCAGCCACCTGGCCGGAGAGATGCGCGTGCCCGCCGCTCTGCTAAAGGAGACCCGCGACCTGGGCCGCCTGGGGGTAGTCAATTTCGCCGCCGGCGGCATCGCCACACCGGCCGACGCCGCCCTGATGATGGCCCTGGGCACCGACGGCGTCTTCGTGGGCTCGGGCATCTTCAAATCGGAAAACCCGTCCCGGATGGCCCATGCCATCGTGCAGTCCGTGATCCACTACCAGGACGCGGCCAGGCTGGCGGAGATCTCCAAGGGCCTGGGCAGCGCCATGATAGGGCTGGAGAACAGCGCCCTGGACATCAAGATGGCGGAACGCGGAGTCTAGCGAGCCTCTTACGAAAGCTATTCAAGAAACATGGGACAGGCCAGATAACCATGCGCACCACGGTAGGACTACTCGGATTGCAGGGCGCCTTCCTCGATCATCACCACCACTTAGACAGCTTGGGCGCGGCCCACGTCATTGTGCGCGATGCGCGAGGCCTGGCGGACATCGACCGCCTGGTGATCCCCGGCGGTGAGAGCACGGTGATGACCAAATTCCTGGTGGAGTTCGACATGTTGACGCCGCTAAAGGAGCGCATCGCCAGCGGCATGCCGGTGTGGGGCGTGTGCGCCGGCGCCATCCTGCTGGCCGCGGCCATTGACGGCGGCCCGGGAACCCTGAAGGCCCTGTCCATGGATATCACCCGCAACGCTTACGGCCGCCAGATAGACAGCAGCCAACACTTCATCGACATACCGCTGCTCGATTGCCGCGCCTATCCCGCCATCTTCATTCGTGCGCCCAGAATCGACCGCCTGGACCCCATGATCGACATTCACGCCACCCTGGGGGATGATCCGGTCTTCGTCCAGCAGGGCCATGTAATGGCGACCACATTTCACCCGGAACTGAACAAGGATCATACGTTTCACCAATACTTCCTCTCGCTATGATACTCCCATGAGGTACCTGTGCAGGGGGTTGAAGTGAATTATGCCTTTGCTCAGGTGCCGGACATGAAAGGCGTCCGGGCAAAGCAGATGTACTCTGGTACCTCAAAGGCCCGGCAACACAGCAGCTTCGGTGCCCTGTGAACGCTTACCCCATGAGGATCTTGATGGCATGATTTCTCAAAAACACCTTCTTACGTGGATCATCGCGGCATTGGCATTGATAGCCGCCGTCACGCTCTATCAACGCTACGCCGACTACCTGCAGGCGCGGCAAAGCCAGCCGCGCATCGTGGAACCGCGCGGGGAGCTGGCCAATTTTGAAAAGGCCACCATCGACATATTCGACAGCACGGCGCCGTCGGTGGCCTACATCTTCACCGAAAAAGCAGTGGTCGGCTTCTTCGGCACCCGCAAGGTGAGCAAGGGCACCGGCTCCGGTTTCCTTTGGGATGACCGTGGCCACGTGGTCACCAATTTTCATGTAATCTCGGACGCCCAGCGCATTCATGTGCGCCTCGACACTGGCAACGCGCTGGAAGCCACCTATGTGGGCGGGTCTCGGGATCACGATCTGGCAGTGGTGCGCCTGCGCAGCAAACCGGCAAGCATCCGGCCCATTCCTGTGGGCACCAGCCGCGATCTGCGGGTAGGCCAGGCCGTCTTTGCCATCGGCAACCCCTTTGGCCTGTCCCGCACCCTGACCACCGGCGTGATCAGCGCCCTCGACCGTCGTTTACCCACGGCCGAGGGTCGTGAAGTCGTAGGTGTCATCCAGACCGATGCCGCCATCAACCCGGGCAACTCCGGCGGGCCGCTGATAGACTCCGCCGGCCGGCTGATCGGGGTCAACACGGCCATCATCAGCCGTTCGGGCAGCTCCGCCGGCATCGGCTTCGCAGTACCCGCCGATGTGGTCAATCAAATCGTGCCCCAACTAATCTCCAGGGGGAAGGTGCCCCGACCGGGCATAGGCATCGTCGTCCTGACCGAAGAGCAGACCGCCCGCCTGGGCCTGGTGGGCGTGGTCATCGAACGCGTCATTCCCGGCTCGGCCGCCGATCAGGCTGGTTTGATAGGCATAGACGCCCACAACCGCCTGCTAGGCGACATGATCATAGCCGTGGAAGGCATCGCTGTAACCAACCTGGTGCAGTTCGTGCGTCAGCTGCGGCAAGTCCAGATCGGCGAAAACATCCGCCTCACAGTCCAGCGCGGCAGCCGACAGCGCCAGGTAGTCGCGCAAGTCATGGATATTTCCTGAATTTAAAGTAACTACTCAGCGTAATGGCAAAAAGCACAAAAAA
>CAZGPF010000239.1:0-2911 GCA_964527275.1 uncultured Desulfosarcinaceae bacterium | reverse complement strand
CAGTTACAGTTCGAGATACAATCGTTACAGTTCGTGCTTTTTTTGTGCTTTTTGCTATTACGCTGAGTAGTTACTATATGAAGCCCTGCACCATGTCAACGCGGTGAAAAGGCTAGGGGGAAGAGACCCTATCCACTGAGTTGGGCATACCGAAAACAGTGCCTGAGGTGGTCGTTGACCACGCCGGCGGCTTGGAGCACGGCGTAGCAGATGGTGGTGCCGACAAAGGTAAAGCCTGCCTCCTTGAGGGCCTTGCTCACCTTGTTGGAAAGGGGTGTGGAGGCCGGGACCTGTTGCATGCTTTCCCAGCCGTTGTGGATCACACGGCCCCCGGTAAAGGACCACATGAAATCGTCGAAGGTCCCCTGTTTTTGCTGCAACTCGAGGAAGGCGCGGGCATTCGTCACCGCAGCCTTGATCTTCAAACGGTTGCGGATGATAGCCTTGTTCAGCCGGGCCTGCTCCATGGCCGCCGGGGTCATGTGGGCCACCTTGACGGGATCGAAGCCGTGGAAGACCTCGGCCAGGGCTTCGCGTTTGTGGAGTATCGTTCGCCAGGAGAGCCCGGCCTGAAACGCGTCCAGCACGATGAACTCGAACCATTTGAGATCGTCGTGCAGGGGCACGCCCCATTCGCGGTCATGGTAGTCTATCATCAACTTGTCAGCGCCCAGCCATTCGCAGCGGGGCTTGTTGTCTTCGTAAAGCGGCGGCTGCATTACCCATTGCCCTTCCCATCAGATAGTCTTTCCAGGGTTCATTTTTTGGGCCTCTTCTTATCCCATCCCCAGTCTTCATAATAGTCCCAGGAGGCAATCTCGTGTAGCTCCCTGATCCGTCTATCCTGTTCCAGAAGACTGGCCCGCATGACGTCGCCGATGGAGAGCAGGCCTATCTGCCGAGCGCCCCGCTCCACCAGCAGGTGGCGGATGAACAGCCCTAAGAACTTCTCCGTTATGTTCATCATCTGCATGTCGTGGGGCACGCAATGCAGTGGAGAGCTCATGTAGTCGCTCACAAGGGCGGTCCTGGGATTGAAGTCGGGGGCTGCTGAATTGCGCAGCAGGTCCCGTTCGGAAAAGATGCCCACGAAGCGGTCTGCCTTCTTGACGAGGATTGCGCCGATGCCCTGCTCCACCATCAGGCGGATGGCTTGATATACGCTTTTATCCCCGCGTATCCAGACGGGATCACGCTTATTATCATTTATAATATCTTCAGCGGTTTTAATCACTTCGATGCTCCTTTTGGTTTGCGTAGCGGACGGTAGAGATGGGTGGCCCGACCGTGAAAGAGCTCGGCGGCCTCCTTGAGCGTCTCCGACAGCGTCGGATGGGGATGGATGCAGAGACTCAGATCGGTGACATTGGCGGCCATCTCGATGGCTACCACGGCCTCGGCGATCATCTCGCCGGCGCCCGGACCGACGATAGCGGCACCTATGATGCGTTCAGTGCCGGCTTCTATGATCAGTTTCGTCAGGCCCTCGCCACGGCCCATGGTGACGGCTCGGCCGGAAGCGGCCCATGGGAAGCGCGCCACGCTATAGTCGATGCCCTGAGCCTTGGCCTGGGCCTCCCCGAGTCCGGCCCAGGCCACTTCGGGGTCGGTGAACACCACGGCCGGCACGGCGGCCGGTTCGTAGGCCACGCGCCGGCCGGCAATGACCTCCACGGCCACCTGCGCCTGTTGGGAGGCCTTGTGGGCCAGCATGGGCTCGCCGGTCACGTCGCCAACGGCGAAAATGTTGGGCGCGGCCGCGCGGCACTGGCCGTCTATCTGAATGAATCCCTTGTCGTCCACCTGCACGGCGGTATTTTTCAAGCCCAGACCAGTGCTGACGGGTCGGCGGCCCACAGCCACCAGCACCGTGTCGAAGGTGCGCTTGAAGGATTTATCGTCGGCGCGATTAAAACTGATCTCGATTCCGTGCTCATCAACCTTGGGATCACTGGCCGTGGTCTCCAACAAGATCTCTTTAACCATCGGTTTGATCCCTTTACCAAGGAAACGCACAAGCTCTCGATCCACACCCGGCAGCAGGGTGGGAGTCATCTCCACCACCGTGACCTCGGAGCCCAGGGCGGCATAGACCGTGGTCAGTTCCAGGCCGATGTAGCCACCACCGATCACCAGCAGCCGTTTGGGCACCTGGGGCAGCGCCAGGGCCTCTTTGGAATACCATATGCGCTCGCAATCGATATCCAGGGCGGGGATGCGGGCGGCCCGGGAACCGGTGGCAATGATGGCGTGCTCGAAACGCAAGCTGGAGTGGGCACCCATGGCGTTGGTGACCTTAAGCGTATGTGCATCCTGAAAGATGGCCGTCGCCTGAATATGCTCGACCTTGCGCTGTTTGACCAACTGCCCCAGACCCAGGGTCAGTTGCCCCACCACCCCCTCTTTCCAGGCTCGCATCTTATCGAGCTCAATGCGCGGCTGCGGAAAGTGCAGGCCCCACGCCCCGGCGGCCCGGGTCTCGTTGATCAGCTTCGCTACGTGCAGCAGGGCCTTGGAGGGGATGCAGCCGCGGTAGAGGCAGACGCCGCCGGGACTGTCCTGCGGATCTATCAAGGTTACGGTCATGCCGAGATCCGCCGCCAGGAATGCAGCCGCATAACCTCCCGGACCGCCGCCGATAATCGCCAATTGAGTGCTATTGTCCTTCATGAGTATCGCCTTCCTTTCCCAACGCTTTTAAATCAGGGTGAAATGCGAAGCAGCGGGCGTTTCGACTCCCAACCTGGAAAACCCGGTGCGTTCATGGAATATGCATGAATTTTCAATATTTTCTTTTTATGGATTGGTCAAGTATGCGGCACCCTTGTGGTCAGTGGTGGCAGTAAAAAGGGATTTTGGTAACTACTCAGAGCACTTCATCTTCGGCCCTTCAGGCCTTTCCATATAGCGC
>CAZGPF010000238.1:0-2925 GCA_964527275.1 uncultured Desulfosarcinaceae bacterium | reverse complement strand
CTGCGTACTATGTTCTTCGGAAGGCGCAGCAACTATTTAATGGGCTAGTCCTTTTCGCAAAGTGCATGCCAGGCCGGCAGGGAGGCCGGCTCTATTTTTGAAAAAAATCCCATTGACATATTTACCACATGATGGCAAATATGTTGCCATGTACCGGCGATCTATCCAAAACAATATTCTCGAAGCTCTGACGGACACCCCCGTCATCTTTATACGTGGTGCGAGGCAAACAGGTAAAAGCACCCTTGCGCGCATGATCGCCGCTGGTCCCTATCCCGCTGAATATGTAACCCTTGATTCTGCTGGTATTCTGTCTGCGGCGGGTTCGGACCCATCCGGCTTCATTGCTGGTATCCAAAAGCCGGTCGTCATCGATGAGGTCCAACGCATACCAGACCTGTTGCTGTCGATCAAAGAGGATGTAGACCTTCATCGACACCCGGGCCGGTATATCCTGACCGGTTCCGCAGACATATTGACTGTACCAAAAGTGGCGGATGCGCTGGCCGGGCGCATGGAATTGATGACCCTTTGGCCGCTCTCGGTTGCGGAAATCAACGGGAGCAAAGCAAATCTTATCGATGCATGCTTTGAGCCTGATTTTATCCGCAAATTAAGCAAGCCTAGAAAATTTGACCTGCATGCCCAGATGATCAAGGGTGGCTTTCCCGAGCCCCTTCAGCGGTCAAGCCCTCGTCGCAAAAGGGCCTGGTTCGATTCCTATCTCTCCGCCATGCTAGATCGGGAGATCAGAAGCCTCTCCCAAATCCAGGATCTTACGGCCGTACCCAGACTTCTGAAGCTGCTTGCCGCGCGCAGCGCCACCCTGCACAACCAATCCGAGATATCGAGAAGCAGCGGAATTCCGAACAGCACACTGACACGCTATTTGGCCCTTTTAAAGACCATCTTTATAATAAGGGAACTTCCCGCATGGTCTACCAACCTGGGCAAACGGCTCGTCAAGTCACCCAGACTGATGATGGTCGACACAGGCTTGGCCTGCTTTTTAATGGGTATTGATAGAAAAGGGGTGCAACAGGGAGGCGAAATCGTCGGCAGGCTCTTTGAGAATTTTGTCGCCCTGGAGTTGTTCAAGCACGCATCCTGGTCTCAAAAATCGGTAGGCCTCTACCATTTCCGATCAAACCTCGGGCACGAAGTGGATATCGTGATTGAGGATGGTCAGGGGCGAGTCGTGGGCATCGAGGTTAAGCTCTCCGCCACCCCCGCCCCCAGGGACTTTGCGGGGCTGAGGGTTTTAAAGGAACACTTGAAGAAGAAGTTTGTTCGCGGGCTGCTTGTCTATACTGGTAATGCCGTAGTCCCGTTTGAAAAAAATCTGCATGCCGTGCCCATCGGGCACCTTATGGGCAACCGGGGATGATCCAGAGGACTATGGTCTCCATCCACGATTTCCCCAATTTTCTTTTTTTGGTCGGAGCGAGAGGATTTGAACCTCCGACCCCTTGAACCCCATTCAAGTGCGCTACCAGGCTGCGCTACGCTCCGACACAAGCCATCTCAGATAGCACTCATGGCTCGGCTCTGTCAAGACAGGAGATCATACCGGCAATAGGCCTTAAGCGTGGTGCGCTTTACAATCCAAAGGGAGTATGGCATCATGCTCCCCCTGTGACCGGAAGAGAAGGATCTGCCTTAAGAGGGGGCACCATGGCTGTGGAAAATGATGTCGTACTGATCAATATTGAGGATAATCCGATATCGTTTGCGCGCATTGAATCTATCGAAGCGGATATCAAAAAGAATTGGTACCATGTGACCCTCCTCATGCTGCAGGTCCCACTCCAGACGGTGACCTGGATCTTGAGGGATGTTTACATCGATGGCGAGACTTTTACCATGGGCGGGAAGGAGATACGCCTGGAGAAAGTCGTCCGCCCGGAGCAGCCGCCATCCGAAGATCAAGAGCAGGCTGAGGAGCCGGCCCAAAAAGAAGACGCCCAGGTGATCCTGCTTGCCGATCTGAAAAAGAGGTAAATGGCGCCCGTGGTCATATCGGCCTCGCGCCGAACCGACATTCCCGCCTTTTATATGCCCTGGTTCATGGCATCCTTGGATCAGGGTCGTTTCGAAGTCATCAATCCTTACAACCAGCGCGTATCAATTGTTCCCGCCGCCCCGCCACAGGTTCACAGCATTGTCTTGTGGTCAAAAAATTTCGGCCCCTTTCTGCGCGATGGCTATGGCAAAGCTTTGGAAGACAAGGGCTACCATCTCTTCTTCAATTTTTGCATCAACACCCCCCATCGTCTGCTGGAACCCAACCTGCCACGGCTGGAAGAGCGTCTGGACCAACTGGCGCAATTGAGCCGCGACCATGGTTCCCGCACGATCCAGTGGCGTTTCGACCCCATCTGTTTTTTTAAAGATGCCTCCGGCCGGCGCCAGGACAATCTTGGCCACTTTGAAACCATTTCGCGCGCCGTTGCCCGGGCCGGCATCACCACCTGCATCATCAGCTTCGTGGATACCTATGCCAAGGTCCAGCGAAGGGTAAAAAAAACTTCCCGTATCGAATGGGTCGAACCTTCCATGAACCTGAAAGTCGAAGTTATCAACCGGTTGGCGGACCAGCTGGTATCCTTGGACATCGCGCCGCGGCTCTGCTGTGAAAAGCAGATTCTCGCAGCGCTGCCAGGGGAGAGTCCCGTCCGGGGTGCCGCCTGCATCCCTAACCACAGGCTGGCGGAGCTGTACGGCCCCCATATAAGCTTAGCCCGTGATAAGGGACAGCGCCGCGCGGCGGGCTGCAATTGTCGTCTCTCCAGGGACATCGGCGGTTACGCCCCGCATCCCTGCTTTCACGATTGCCTCTACTGTTATGCCAATCCTGTCATGGACCAACATTGATGGTAACTACTCAGAGCACTTCATCTTCGGCCCTTCAGGCCTTTCCATATA
>CAZGPF010000237.1:0-2929 GCA_964527275.1 uncultured Desulfosarcinaceae bacterium | reverse complement strand
TCGGTCATCTGATCTGCTCCTCGCTAGCTTGCTCGCGAAAGTTGGTTGTTAGCCCTATTGGTCGTAAAAATTTTTTTTGGGCACCTAAACAAACGCTTACAGTGCCGTAGCTTATCACCTCTTATGCACTTCAACCCCCTTAAACGGGTACAAGCCATCAATATAGAGAGCCTCTTGCCAAATCAAGTCACTAGCGCCAGGCGTTGATCTCATACCCCTTTTCGCCGATCACGATTTGCACGGCGCCGTGTTCGGCCGTTGTCCAAATGCGGCTGCCCACGGCATCCAGACGCCGAACCACGTCAGGATGGGGGAAGCCGAACCAGTTTTTCCATCCGCAGGAGATAACGGTCTCCTTGGGGCTTACAGCTTTTATAAACGCCGGGCTGCTCGATCCGCGGCTGCCGTGATGGGGCGCAAGTAAAATGGTGCTGCGCAGTGCATGGGGGCCATGCCGAGCCAGCAAATCGGCCTCGGCGGCAATGCCGATATCGCCGCTTAGCAGGAGAGTGACGCCCTGATAACCGATACGCAGCACCAGTGAGTTGTTATTGGCATTCCTCCAGCTCTCCGTGGCCCGAGTGTGTAAAAAATTACTCGGCGGTCCCAACACCTCGATATCTATTCCTATTCTCCCTGGTCCTATCCTCCCTGGCCCTATCCTCCCTGGCCCTATCCTCCCTCGATCTTCGCGAGTGGTTATCTGTTGCAAGTCAGGGCTGGGGATGCCCTGGCGCGCTATCAAGTGTTGCCAGGCTTTATAGCCCTGAGTGGAAGCCGGTTCGCCATTGCTCCATACTTCACGAACATTGAAATGTTCCAGGATATAGAGCAACCCATTGAGGTGGTCGCTGTTGGGATGCGTCAGCACCACCAGATCGACGGTCTTGATTTTGTGTCGCCAGAGCAGAGGGGCGATGATACGTTCGCCCACATCGAAATAGCGGTTGTCGCTGAATCCGCCGCCGTCCACAAGGGCGATATACCCGCCGGGTAATTGTAAGAGGTTGGCGCTGCCCTGACCGACATCGATGACCGTCACCTTCAGGTCCCGGGAGCCGAAGCGCTGGTGGTACCAGTAGCCCGCATCCACTCCCCAAAGGGTCACGAGCAGCGCCAAAATTACGCCCTTGCCGGGCAGACGCTTCCAGGTAAGCAAAAAGGCGGCCGATAGATAGTAGAGCGCGATCTCCAAGCAAGTGGGCGTGACACTTTTGAAGGCGGAGTAGGGCCACTGGGCCGCGAGTTCCACCAACCAGCCCACCCCCTCCATGGCCCAGGCTGCCACCTGCCAGCAAAGGGCCGACACTTGCGGATTCAAAAAAGCCCAGATGACTCCCATCAATCCCGCCGGCACCACCAGGAGGCCCACGGCCGGCACGACCACCATATTGGTGGCCAGCCCCACGGAAGAGGCCTGATTAAAATAGTACAGGACGAGGGGCAAGGTTCCCAGGATTGCCAAAAAGGAGACCCGCAGCATGGAAAAGAGTCGTCTACCGAAGCGCCGCAATCCACCGTCCGCCGGCGCTGTCGATTGCACGCCGCTCCTATCGAGCCCCACGATCAGGGCCAGCACGGCGGCAAAAGAGAGTTGGAAAGAGATGCTCAACAGCGACGGCGGATGGACCACTACGATGACCAGCGCCGCCAGGGCCAAGGCATTGGCCCATTCATGGCGTCGTCCTACCCAATGGTGGGCCATAAACACCGCTACCATGATCATGGCCCGTTGAGTCGAAGGCGACAAGCCGGCCAGTACGCCATAAGCGGCCACTGCCAGCAGGCTGAATAGGGCCGCTCCCTTGCGCGTCCATCCATGACGGCGTATCGGGGGCAGCGTAGTCAATATCCATCTTGCCAGCCCGAAGGCCATGGCGGCCACCATGCCGATATGCAGTCCAGAGATCGCCAGGACATGGCCTACACCGGCGCGGTTGAACTGGTTACGCAGCCGCTTGCTGATCTGATGACGCTCCCCCAGCAGGAGCACCTTGAGCAGGGCCTGGGTATCCGCCGAAAACCGTGTCAGACATGCATCCATGGCAGCGGACAACCGGGTCCGGATGACATCCACCGACCGCGCCCAGGGGTCGGGGCCGTGGCGCTCTTCGATGGTTAAGCTGTTGGCGCGGGCATAGCTGCGCACGCCAATCGTCTTGAGGGCCATGAAGCGTCGATAATCAAAACCACCGGGATTGGCGAAATTGCGAATGGAGCGCAGCCGGCCTGAAAACGAAATCGCATCGCCGCGTGACAAACTGGCAAGCTGCCCGCGCGCGGTGACGACTATCCGGCCGCACACCACAATATCGCGGCTCTCCCGGCTGAGGCGCGTGGTCGCCAGGTCCCACTTCCAGCGCCCAAGCTTTTCATGGGGCCGTCCGATGACCCGGCCCTCTATGTGCCACAATCCCGTGTCCGCAAAGTGGCTGACATGATTTTCCGGCACGGGGGCACCCAGCCACGGCTGGATGGAGAGGTAACCCGCCAATAGGCAAAAGAGCAGAGGCGGCCACAATGACCCGCGACGACGCACAACGTGCGACACGATCCAGGCAGCCGACAACAGAGCGCCAATCATAGTCGCGACGACATACCCCGGCCGCCATGCGCCGGCGGCGATCCCGACGATGATGGCCATTGCCAAGGGGATCAGGGGGCGGTGGATCTCGGCTAAGCGTTTGTGAGCCCTATTTAGCATCCCGGATATCCCGACGGCCCGTGCCGGCCTGAGCCCGCCCGGACTGGTAAAAGCGCCGCCCATGGAGGTTAAAAGCGAGCAACGATATCATCTTCCCAAAAAAAACCGAAAATTGGCGGGGGGTCGAAGGTATGAACCACGCAAAGAGACTTTTGAAGAGGTAGCTTTTTAATTTGTAACTACTCAGCGTAATGGCAAAAAGCACAAAAAAGCACGAACTGCAAC
>CAZGPF010000236.1:0-2933 GCA_964527275.1 uncultured Desulfosarcinaceae bacterium | reverse complement strand
TATCTATACCTGATGGCATCCACGGGATCCAGTTTTGCGGCCTGCCTGGCCGGATAGAGGGAGGCCAATATGCAAATGATTATGGTCCCGCCGACAATGACCGCCATGTCAAGCAGGTCTATCAGCACCGGCAGGGTCGTCAAAAAATAGACGTCTCCAGGCAGCTGGATAAACTGATACCGGGAGATGACCAGGCAGACCAGCAGACCGGCGGCCACGCCGATACCTACACCCACGATGCCGATCACCACGCCTTTGCCCAAGAAAATTTTTCCAAGGCTGCCTCGATTGGCTCCCATGGCCTTTAATATGCCGATATCTCTAGTTTTTTCGCTGACCATCATTATCAACGCACTGGCGACGTTAAACGCCGCCACCACGATGATAAGGGTTAAAATCACATACATGACGATTTTCTGCAGGGCCAGCATGGAGAACAGATTGCGGTTCATCAATTTCCAGTGGTTGGCCCAGTAGTCTACACCGAGCAGCAACAAGATCTCTTGTGAAACCATTTCGGCCGTGTCGGCGTCGCGCAGACGCACTTCGAGTC
Source organism: uncultured Desulfosarcinaceae bacterium (assembly GCA_964527275.1). Taxonomy (GTDB): domain Bacteria; phylum Desulfobacterota; class Desulfobacteria; order Desulfobacterales; family Desulfosarcinaceae; genus JARRKU01. The sequence continues at coordinate 2,380 of CAZGPF010000236.1, read as the reverse complement.
CGGTGGCCAGGTCGCCGATAGCCATCATTTTTTGAAGATCGCGCATGTGAACGTACCCCATGCCGCCGTCATATTGATGCATTCCGGTTTCAAACATGCCCACCACCTTCAATCGGTGCATGCGCGGCAATTTATGCAAATTGGTCTGACGGGAATCGACCACCATGAGCAGCACCCCGTCATCCACCGAGAGATTCAATTGTTCGGCCAGTACCGAACCGAGCACAATGCCGATCTCCGGGTGGCCGCTACCGGCTTGCAGCAATTGCGGCAGGGATCGCGACCCCACGGTCTGGACCCTCACGGTTGTGTTCGGCGGATCGATGCCCCTTAGAGCGACGCCGCGCACACCATCCTTGGACCTGAGCATTGCCTGGGCAAAAATAAATGGCGCTGCGCTCTCAACGCCATCGACACCCTCTATCCGGCGCGCAATCTTCTCGTGTTGGTCAATCCAGCCATTATAGCGCATCACCAGCATATGGGCCTCGATACCTAATATACGCTTCTTGAGTTCAGACTGAAAACCGGTCATCACGGCGATTACCACCACCAGCACCATCACCCCCACGGCCACGCCGATAGTTGAAAGAACCGTGATCAACGGCACCAGCCGGCCCTGATGCTCCACCTTCAAATAGCGTCGCGCCACGAATGATTCAAATGACATTAAGGCAGTCCCCTTCAGCGGTATTCACTCTCCTATGACCGACAAGTTAACAATAAATAGTTTTCATAACAAGTACAACCGCATGGCGACATAATAAGGTCTCTTGAACCATGAACTCCGAATGTAACTACTCAGAGCACTTCATCTTCGGCCCTTCAGGCCTTTCCATATAGCGATGCTATTATGAAAAGACCTGAATGACCGAACCTAAAGCACTCTGAGCAGTTACAGTTCGAGATAGAATTGTTGCAGTTCGTGCTTTTTTGTGCTTTTTGCCATTACGCTGAGTAGTTACCTCCGAATTTTGTTTCGCACATTGAAGGTTTACAAAAGCGGCCCGATCCAATATAGAAAAAGTTCGCAATTGACCATAAAATCAAAGTAGATCATCAATCTAGTTCAGCGGGGAAAAAAGCAAATGGGTAAGGATAGCCTGATAAAATCAACCTCCAAAAAAAAGAGCGCCAGGAAGAGCAAAGGTAAAAAGCCCCTCGTCAAGACAGCTAAAAAAGCCACGGCCAAAGAACCCGCTCCGTTGTCCGCGACTGAAGCTCAAAAGAGGCCTGAAGCCGCGCCCACTAACGCCTCCACGACCAGGGCCGAAGCCGTGGAGGAAAAACCGTCCCCCCACAATTTTGAAGAGGATACCTATACTGCCATGCAATCGCCGGGAGGGGATACCCCCTTCTGTCTGGTGTGCCGCTATGCAAAAACCGCAATCGGCATTGCGGTCGCCATCATCTCCATTATCTTGATCCTCAGCTACAAGAACAGCACCAACTACTACATCATGCCCCATGACAACGCCATCGAAATCTGGAAGGGCCGCTTTTCACCCAAGGACAACAGATATTTCATGGTCCTGCACGGCACCGAATTTACCCAACAGGTCAAGGATGTCTACTCCCGCGAGGAGATCTTTCCGCTAATATTCGATTACTACCTGGACAAAGCCGACACCTTGCTGGAGGTCCCCGGACTGTCGGATTGGGAAGGCATCAAAAGCTATCTGCATCAAGCTGCGGCCTTTTCCGTAACCCCCAAAATGAAAGCCTCGGTGAAGACAAAGCTCGACAACATCGAGCGTATGATCCTGCTTTTTAAGGCCGAGGTGGTCATGAACAAAAACACCCTGCAATCGCTGGAGACGGCCCTCCAATATTTAAAGGAGGCCGGCAAGCTGAATCCTAACCCCATGCAGGCTGAACAGATCGCCGCCAAAATCACCACCGTTGGCAAGGCCATAAAATCGATCAAGGCCGAAGCGACAAAGCCGACCGAGAAAAAATAGGAAAACTGGATAGTGCTGAGATGCACCACTAGGAAAGGCCACTCCGGGATGCTGATGCACTCTCCCCCTGCCCCCCCTCCCGCCAAGTGAGAGGGTTTTTTCATTGCGGCGCTGTCTGGAGCCGGCAGGTATGCGCAGGTGCCGGCGGAATTTCATGCCGTAACAGCAGGGGACCCGAACCTACTGACAAGTTCAAAGTTCAAAGGCTATCCTCCGTTTTTCGCCAGGGTGACACATAGACGAAAGTTTATGTGGACCCAACAACTCTGAACTTCGAACCAAGAGCTTTGAACTTCGCCCCATGCTCCTAAGACGCTTCCTAATCATAACCCCGGCCGTCATCACCCTGGTGCTGCTACTCTCCTACTTCTGGGTACCTACCTATGAGGAGCAGACCAAGGGCAACCCGGACCGCCTGA
>CAZGPF010000235.1:0-2943 GCA_964527275.1 uncultured Desulfosarcinaceae bacterium | reverse complement strand
TAGACTTCATCTTGACAACACTCTTAAATAACGCGTAATTGTTGGAAAAATAGCGCAATCGAGGGCAAATTTTCATTTCTCTTCTGGACGATCAGAGGCGACTTGCCCAGGCACTCCACACAAGCTCCTCGCCGGTAGCGTTGAGTGACTCAAGCCGACCGCGAGAAAAGAGATATTACTTGATAGGACAACTCAAGACAATCTGGAATAAGGTCAAAGAGTTCAAAGGCGAAACCCAATCAAAGCCAAAGGCTGCGCCCGACAAGCCGTCAACCCGGCACCCCTCCAGAGGCACGCTTACTGGCGCTCAACGGCGCAGGCAAGGCCCACGCACCAAGCCCAAACCCGATCACAAGCCCACGCATAAACCCGATCTCAAACCCAAGCCTAAAAAAGACCAGCGCGACATCCAATTCAAAAAAAGATCCCGCTCGCGTCCGCGGCGGCAACCTACATCCTGGGACCCGAAAAGCTATGATGTTCCGCCCGTGCAAGGCAAGAGACGGTTTCACGATTTGAATCTTCCCGACCCGGTCATGCATGCCATCGCCGATCTGGGCTTTCAATACTGCACGCCTATCCAGGCGGAGATTCTGCCCAGCACCCTCCAGGGCAAGGATGCCACCGGCAAGGCCCAGACCGGCACGGGCAAAACCGCCGCCTTCATAATCGCCGTGCTGACGCGCATGCTGGAAAAACCGGCCCCGGCCAAGCGCAAACCAGGCACACCGCGGGTGTTGGTAGTCGCCCCCACCCGGGAGCTGGTCATGCAGATTGCCGATGAAGCCAGAGACCTTGCCAAGTACACCCAATTCAACATTACCAATGTTTTCGGCGGCATGGATTACGAGAAACAGAGAAATAATCTGACCAGTAGAATAACGGATATCGTGGTGGCCACCCCCGGACGGCTCCTCGATTTCAAGAGGCGACGGGATATCGATCTGAGCCGGGTGGAAGTGATGATCATCGATGAAGCCGACCGCATGCTGGATATGGGGTTCATACCCGACGTGCGCAAGATTATCTACAGTACGCCTCATAAATCGAAGCGTCAGACCCTGTTCTTCAGCGCGACCATTACCCCGGATGTGAACCGGCTGGCCGAGCAGTGGACGCGCCATCCGATCACCGTGGAGATCGAGCCCCAACAGGTCGCAGTGGACACAGTAGAACAACTGGTTTACATCGTCACAAAGGAAGACAAGTATGCCTTACTGTACAACATCATCACCATGAAGAACCTCAGGCAGGTGATTGTCTTCTGCAACCGTAAGGATGAGACGCGCCGTCTGGCAGAGCTTTTGGAACGCTATAAGATGGATTGCGCCATTCTTTCCGGTGATGTGCGCCAGCATATTCGGGTTCGGACGCTGAACAAATTCAAGGCCGGGAAAATCAGGGTCCTGGTGGCGACCGATGTGGCTGGGCGCGGCATTCATATCGAAGGCATGGATCATGTCATCAACTACACCTTGCCCCGCGATCCAGAGGATTATGTGCACCGTATCGGTCGCACAGGCCGCGCCGGAGCGGTCGGCACCTCCATCAGTTTTGCTGATGAAGATGACAGTTTCTTCATTCCGGTTATCGAAGAGTTGATCGGCAACCCCTTGCCCTGCATCTACCCCGAAGAGGAGTGGCTGAAGCCTTTGCCGCCAGCGTCTAGGCCCAGACGCAAGCAACCGTCCAGGCGCAACCGCACAACTTCATCCCGCCGGGGCGGCGGGCCTTCGCGAAATCGTCGCCCGTATCAAGGTTCCCGCAAACGGCGGCGGTGACCCCCCAGGCAGAGTACTCAAAATTTGAAATGGTCGTATCCCCCTGGCAGGGGAACCGATTTTCCGTCCGGCTCGATCAGGCGGGGACCATGAGAACGCTCCACGACGCGGCCCACCAGGTGACAGCCCAACTCCATGGCCGCAAGCCGTTCGGCATTTTCCGGCGCGATGGAAAAGAGAAGTTCGAAGTCTTCTCCGCCGCTGAGGCCCAGGCAGTATGGCGGTGTTCCCAAGCGTCTTGCTGCGGCTATGACATCCGCATGCAGAGGAATGGAGGCGGCCTCGATCTCGGCGTCCACTTTGCTTTGATCGCAGATGTGTTGAACTTCCGCGCCCAGGCCGTCGCTGATATCGATCATGGCGCGGGCCAGGGGAGCAATTTTGCGGGATGCCGCCAGGCGGCAGGCAGGCGTTAAATGCTTCTCCAGAAGATAATTCGATGGCTTATCGCCCCGCAGCAGCAGCGCCAGGGCCGCAGCAGAAGCGCCGAGGCTGCCGGTAACCATCAGAAGATCGCCAGGGAGGGCGTGGCTTCGTAAACAAAGATCTTTCGGCGCTACCTGGCCCAGAAGAGTAATGTTGATGGCGCCCGGTTCACCCCGGGTGGTATCGCCGCCGGCGACGACGACGCCATGGCGACCACAGGCTTTGCGTATGCCGCAGTAGAGATCCTGGCACCAGGCAACATCGGCGTCACGGCTTAGGACCAGGGAGATGAATATCCAGGTGGGGAGACCTCCCATGGCGGCGATGTCGCTGACGCTGCACTCCACAGCTTTGATGCCGATCTGGGTCGCGGTAGCCCATTGGTGCCTGTAGTGGCGCTCTTCCACCAGCATGTCGCTGGTGACCAGCAGGTAGGGTGCTGGATCGGGCGCAAAACGAATTACCGCCGCGTCATCGCCTATCCCCTGAATCAGGTCGCCATGCTTCAAAAAAGTAATTGCCGCCAGACGGTCGATGAGCGCGAACTCTCCACCGATATCTTCTATCTTCATAGCTGTTCTTCTATTATGAAAAAATATGGCAATAGCCGCATCTTTGTTAGTGAAACATCTTTTCTGTAATTTCGGTTTGGCAATGAATAGGCAGAGGCCAGGGGGATTTTTAAAAATCCCCCTGGCGCTCTGCCGGTGTCAGGGCTACGGATCTTCGGTCCAAA
>CAZGPF010000234.1:0-2979 GCA_964527275.1 uncultured Desulfosarcinaceae bacterium | reverse complement strand
ATTATCCATGGACCAATACCAGACAACCAAGGGAAGCGTCCTCACGCTAAATACAAAAACAGAGGGGTTGCTTCTACAAGCCGAGGCGCTTTGCGGCAATGCGGCATCGACTTTTGATAGGTGGAAGGAAGCCTGCGGCACCGTCCATAAGATCATCAGCGGTCATGTGATGCGTGTTGCCGTTGTAGGCGCTATCAAGTCGGGCAAGAGTACGATGGTCAATGCCTTGCTGCATGATGACTATCTGAAGCGCGGTGCCGGTGTCGTCACATCCATCGTTACCCGCATTCGCCGTGGGCAAAGTTTAAAGGCCCGCCTCTTCTTCAAGTCGTGGGACGAGATTAACGCCGAGATCGAACGGGCACTGGTGCTGTTTCCCTCCCACGACCGTCACACAGAGCACGAGCATTTCGATATTCGCCAAGACAACGACCGTATGCATTTGAGCAATGCCCTTGGGGCCCTGGATGCCGGCATGCATCTGGCCGAAGGTGGCCTGAATGCCAATAGCGTTCTGCTCTCTTCATATCTCAGGGGCTACGACGATGTTAAAGATATGGTGGACAACGACGCCGCCACCTGGGATTTCGATGCCCGGCGCTTCGGCGACCATCGTTCATTTGTGAGCCAGGATCGTCTGGCCGTCTACCTTAAAGATATTCAATTGGATATTAGAAACGAGACCCTGCATTCCAACCTGGAGATAGCCGACTGTCAGGGCAGCGATTCACCCAATCCTCTACATATGGCCATGGTGCAGGATTATCTGTTCAAGGCTCAGCTCATCGTCTACGTGATAAGCAGCCGTACCGGCTTGCGGCAGGCCGACCTCCGGTTTCTCTCCATCATCAGGAAGATGGGGATCGCCGATAGCATTCTTTTCGTGTACAATTTCGATATCAACGAACACGCGGCCATCGACGATCTGGAAATACTGATCAACAAGACCAGGGAAGAACTCGCCCTTATTCTGCCTGATGTTCAACTGCATGCCTTTTCCGCGCTTTACCATCTTTTTGATGTTTGCCAGACCCAGTTGTCGGAAAAAGACCAGGGCAGTCTGACGCAATGGCAGGCCTGCCAAAACATGGTGGCCCGTTCGGGCCGGGAACTTGCGTGCTTCTGCCGCGTGCTTGAAGAGAAACTGACCCGCGACCGTTCGGCGCTGCTGCTCCAAAACCAGATGGAACATATTGGCAGGGTGCTCGGCGGACTGCGCAACTGGATTGGGCTCAATCGTGATCTTCTGCGACGCGATGCTGGCGAGGCCCGCGACCTTGCGGATCGCATAGGCAATCATCAGGGAATGATGCTGCAGGTTCAGTCGATGATACAAGGGACGCTGGATGGCAATATGCATACTATTAAAAAGGATCTGAAGGACAAAATCGATGCCTTCTTCGAGCCCCATCACGGCGCGCTGCTCAACAATGTCATCGCTTTTATTCGCAATTTCAATGTGGATTTGAACCGCTACGGGGAAGATGCGGTGGCCGCCGGATTCACCCAGGCCCTCTATCGCGTCTACCAAGAGTTCAAGCAGGCCTTGAATACCCACATGGCCGAGAAGATCAATCCGGAGATCATCAGATTCGTGGGGCAATTGGAGAACCGGCTGGTTGACTACTTTAACTCGGTGGTAGAGCCGTATGGGGCTATGGTGAGTAATACCGTTGGGCAATTTGAATCCGAGTTCGCCCAATTCAATCTTGGTCAGGTGGCCGCGCGGCACTCATTTGAAATGCGATCCGAACTTGAAGGCATCAAGCAATCCATGGGCCTTGAGCTCCTGCCGGCAGCCGCTACGATGCACTATTCGGCCCATATCAAGACCGATGCCGTACTGCATCTGGGTGCCTATTCACTGCTGCGCATAGTTGGTAAGATCCTCAATAAACCCATAGGGCATAAGGGGTCAGAGGAGAGCAAGGCGCTAGCAGATGGTGTGCGACGCATGAAACGCGAAACCGAGCGTTCGGTCTATGCCAATTTCAAGGATTATCAAGAGAATATCAAGTTCCAGTATATGTTCTTGCTGGTAAATGCGGCCAACGCCCGGCTCTATGAATACCTGAGCGCACATTTTGGCCTCCATGTGGCTGATTTAAACGCCCTGGTGGAATCGATGGGCAGTCAATGCTGTGATAAGGAGCGGATCGACGAGGCGCTCCAGGCCATCGAAGCGTCCACCGATTTGTCGAGGAGGCGATTGGATGCATTACGCCGGGATGTGGCCCTGCTTCGTGGAGATGCCAGCGAGTTTGGCTGTCGGGCGGCCGATGGAACCACCGGATGTTAGGGTGTCGGAAACATTTTTGGCCTAAAGCCCGGTAATACTACCTATCCTCAATATTCAGGGAGAAGTTGATATGCAGACGAAAATCGTAGCCGTGGCCAATGAGAAGGGCGGCGTGGGCAAAACCGTGACCGTGATCAATTTGGCGGCTGCCCTGACCATGGAAAATAAGCGTGTGCTGGTGGTGGATATGGACCCTCAGGCCAATGCCACCATAGGTTTGGGGGTGGAGCCTGGGGACGCTCAGATATCGGTTTATGATCTGGTGATGCAGCCTGGCGATAGCGTGTTGTCCGAGGCGATTATGCCCACCGCGTGGGATGGCCTTGATCTTATCCCCGGCAATGTCGATCTGGTCGGTGCTGAAGTGGAATTAGTGGATATCCCGGGCCGGGAAAACCGTCTAAGAGAGGCCATGGTGGATTTGCCGGCGATTTATGATTTCGTGCTGCTGGATACCCCTCCAAGCCTATCACTGCTGACGGTCAATGTCTTCGCTTATGCAAGCCAGGTGTTGATCCCCTGCCAGACCCATCCATATGCCTATAGCTCCCTGGCCGAGCTATGCGATACCGTGGACGCGATTCAGCGACGCATAAACGCGGATATTAGTATCCTGGGTATCGTCCCCACATTCTACGATTCGCGCACCCGGGTAAGCCGTGATGTTTTTGCGCGGCTTC
>CAZGPF010000233.1:0-2999 GCA_964527275.1 uncultured Desulfosarcinaceae bacterium | reverse complement strand
TTTCGCCTTTTTTTCTGCATGCATAGCATGCAATAACCTAACCGGACATTGCTGAAATATATTATGATTATTAAAGCTCCGACACATATCGTAGTTCCCCACCCCGAAGCCTATCTTGTGGGTGGTTCAGTACGCGATCTGATCCGCGGCCGCTCTCCATTGGACTACGATATCGTGGTTGGGCAAGATCCCGAAATCTATGCTGCCAAGCTTGCAAAACAGCTCAAGGCCCGCGTGATTTCGCTGGGAAAAGAACCTTTTACAGTCTACCGGGTAGTCGCGGGCAACACCAGTGTCGATGTAGCCGCCATGCACGCACCAGGCATCGAGGCCGACCTCGAAGCCCGCGATTTTACTATCAATGCCCTGGCCTGCCATCTGGACAGCGGCCGCATACTTGATCCCACAGGAGGGTTGCACGATCTGCGGCATAGAGTGGTGCGCATGGTTTCATCCAGGGCCTTTGCAGCCGATCCGCTCCGCCTGCTGCGCGCCTTTCGAATGGCGGTGACGCTGGATTATGATATTGAACCCGGCACGTTAGAGGTGATTGCCCAGCGCAGCGCGGAGATCAGAAAAAGTGCCGGTGAGCGGGTCCTGGCTGAATTGCATAAGATCCTGGCCAGCGCCGATAGCCACCGCTGGCTTGTGCAGATGGCCAGCGCAGGCCTGTTGACGGCCATCTTTCCCGAACTCAAGCCCCTGCAAACGTGCCGTCAGCATAACCAACATGCCGAGGATCTATTTAGCCACACATTGCAGGCCTTCCATCAAATGGAGTGCCTGCTCTCCAGACCCGAAGAGGTGACCGCCAAGGAGACGACCCGGTTTATCAGCGCCCTGAAACAGCATCAGCGCGTATTACTCAAGCTGGCGATCTTGTTGCACGATATCGGCAAACCGCAAAGCCGAACCATAGATGCCACTGGCAAAACCCACTTTTGTGGCCATGCAAAAAAAAGTGCGGCCCTGTTGCCGGCAATCTGCCGCAGATTGCGCATGTCCAACCACGACCGCGACTGGCTGACATTTATCATTGGCCAACACCAGAGGCCCTTGGATCTTATCTTGTCTGCGGATAAAAGCACGGGGCAAATCAGTTCGAGGGCCCTGGGTCGCTTTTTCAGGCAATGCGGCAGCCACGCGCCGGCGCTTCTGCTGCACGCCATGGCGGATAATCTAGGCAAGCAGCGCGCACAAAGCTTAAATCAAGGTGCCATGGGGCCATCTATCACCGCCCTGATGGAAACCTATTTTACACGCATTCAAACCCGCATAGCCCAACCGCTAATCAACGGCAACGACCTGATCCGACATTTTGGGCTCGTCCCTTCACCCCGGTTCGGATCTATCCTGGAACAAATCCAGGAGGCCTGCCTGGCAGGAAGCATTCAAAATCGTGACCAGGCCCTGAAGAGAGTCGCCGACATTATAAATACCCAAGGCCCTTAAGCCCCGGAGCGGCAATTTTAAGCAATTCTTCTCTTAGCTCATCGGTGATCTCACCTTCTCCCATTGAGGTGCTTGCCTTGCGGAAAAAGCCCGGAACCGGTGAGTTTTTCCGCATACGCTCAAACGTGTTTTCCGCGTCTACTTTTTCTATCACTTCACGATCCGTGCCTGCTCCCAAAAATACAAATATTTGATTCAACGTCTCCTGGCCCCGGATTAAATCTTCATAGCGAATGATCAACATATTACTATTTTCATCACAAAATTTTTTGCAGTTTACCACGACTCTATTGAACTCCTTCGCGCCAAGCCTCATCCAATCATCAAAGCCACCATGCTTTAACATTTTATGTCCATCATCGTTTTCCTCCTCGGCCAGGCGCATATTGTGATGCCAGGTGGAAATTGCTCTATCAATAGGATTTCTAAAAATTGCAATCATTTTCGGACGGTTAAAAATTGAATTATATGTTTGTAGGTTAAAGATAATTGAGTTGTCGTTGACTCCGGCAATAGGTTTACCTTTAGCGGATTCTTCTATAATCGCTTCAATGGAATAGCGAAAAACTTTTTTCACTGTTTTAGAATTAACGAATGTAGCGCCTTGTCCGCCTGTTCTTCTATCGACCACATTCAAATAGCTATTATATGATTTGAATAGATTTACGAGTTCATCGCCTAAAAATTTAAAGCTATGCTCTGAAGGACAGGAAACTTCCGGATGGGAATCCAGTGTTCTTTGTAGAAATGTCGTACCGGCTTTTGCGAGGCCAAAGCAGAAAAACAGTTGTTTCATTGCAAAACCATTTCCATTTAGACACCTGACCGCAATAACAATACGCCGCCGCCAGGGAATCGACGGGCCACGCTGCTATCTGCCCACAAGGGCAGGCTCAGCTCAGTTTGTCCAGGGCCGCGAAGATTTGCTCTCGAACCTCGTCCACCTTGCCGACGCCGGAGATGCCGAAATGTTGGGGCGCACCGGCTTCCCCGCAATGCGCCCATTGCTTGTAATAATCGACCAGGGGCTCGGTCTGGGCATGATAGACAATAAGACGTTTGCGCACGACCTCCTCCTTGTCATCATCGCGCTGCACCAGTGGTTCGCCGGTTACGTCATCCTTGCCTTCCACCTTGGGCGGATTGTAGAGCACGTGGTAAGTGCGGCCGCTTGCCAGGTGGGCGCGGCGGCCGCTCATGCGCTTGATAATCTCTTCGTCGGGGACCTCAATTTCCACCACGGCATCTATGACCACGCCAGAATCCTTCATGGCATCCGCCTGGGGGATGGTTCGCGGAAATCCGTCGAACAAGAAACCCTTCTCACAATCAGCTTCTCTGATCCGCTCCTTGACCAGGCCGATGATGACCTCGTCCGGCACCAGTCCACCGGAATCCATGTACTCTTTGGCTTTCAGGCCCAGCTTGCTGGCTGCCTTGACCGCCGCACGCAGCATGTCGCCTGTCGAGATCTGGGGAATATGGTACCTCTCCTTGATATAATTGGCCTGAGTTCCTTTGCCGGCACCCGGCCCACCGAGTAGAAT
>CAZGPF010000232.1:0-3046 GCA_964527275.1 uncultured Desulfosarcinaceae bacterium | reverse complement strand
TAGACACTAAAATTGCAACTGCTGCGCGATCTATATTGGCTATAAATGTAAATGGCGGTTGGAGAAGGTGGCGGCTAAGAATGTATTAGTTTCCGTACGGCAGAAAAGCTATCTGGGCCACAAGGACATTATTTATCTTGCCTCGGCGCACCGGCGGAACCGATCGACTCCGGGGGAGTTAATGGCACGCAAGGAACTATTGGTTGCGGGGAAAAAAGCCGCCCCCACAAGGCCATGGCAGGTCAGTAGATTTATACAACATCTGGTGTAACTACTCAGCGTAATGGCAAAAAGCACAAAAAAGCACGAACTGCAACAATTCTATCTCGAACTGTAACTGCTCAGAGTGCTTTAGGTTCGGTCATTCAGGTCTTTTCATAATAGCATCGCTATATGGAAAGGCCTGAAGGGCCGAAGATGAAGTGCTCTGAGTAGTTACCATCTGGTTAATCAGTTATGTTTCAAAAAGTCCGGCTGGCGCCTCGCAGCTTGCACCGCTGCGGGTGGCTTTGCACACTTCGACATAGTGGGCCGCAGCCAGGGCGGCCAGGCAGCCGTCGCCGGCGGCTAATACTATCTGGCGCGCATAACGCGCGCGCAGGTCGCCCACGGCATAGATTCCTTGAATATTGGTTTCACATTTTTCATCGGTGACCACGAAGCCATCGGCGTTCATGCGCGTTCCGGCCGGCACCAGTTGATTGTTGGGCTCGAACCCGATGAAGATGAATACGCCGCCGATGGGCATGCGGCGCTGCTCTCCGGTTTGGGTATCCTTCAGGTGGACGTCGCTGACCTCGCCTTGTGAGGAGTTAATGGCGGTGACCACGCTGTTCCAGAGGATCTCGATGTTGCAATCCTCCCTGGTCCGTTGCTGTAAAATCATGCTGGCACGCAGGGCATCCCGGCGATGGACCAGATAGACCCTGGATGCCAGCTTGGCCAGGTAGAGGGCCTCTTCGCAGGCACTGTCACCGCCACCAACCACGATCACCTCCTTGCCGCGGAAAAAGAAGCCGTCGCAAACGGCGCAGTAGGAGACTCCTTTGCCGTAGCCTTCGTGTTCGCCGGGAATATTGAGTTTGCGGGGGGTGCCGCCGGTGGATAGGATCACGGCGTGGGATTTCAACACCACGCCATTGTCCAGCCTGACGGTGTGAAAGTCGAGCCCCGGTTCCACCGCCGTCACCTCCTGACTCTGCTCCTCGATGCCGTAGGCCCGTGCATGCTCGGCGAATTTCATGGAGAGTTCGGCGCCGCCGATATGCTCAAACCCAGGGTAGTTTTCCACCTCGTCGGATAGATTGACCTGGCCGCCGGGGATTGCTTTTTCCACCAGCACGGTTTTCAAGGCGGCCCGCATGGCGTAGATACCGGCGGACAACCCGCCGGGTCCGCCACCCACGATTACCAGGTCGTAAAGTCGGTTAGAGGACATCGCCATTGCTCCTTGCGCCGCTATTGAGGTTTATTTTTCAGGGCCGCCGACAGCATCTCGCCCAGGGACCCCAAGCCAGAGCCACTGCTCTTTTGGGATTTTTCCACAAACTGGCGCCACTGGGTTTCATCCTCTCCTGCTCCCAGGCCGAGGGAGATTTTACGCTCCTCAGATCGTATGGCCGCGATGTTGACGTCGATATCAGCACCGGGTTTGAGGTTTTCGATGCGTGAAGCCTGGGGGGCTTGCTTGATCACCGACATGGGCAGCAGACCCACGATGCCCGGTTCTAATAGGATAAAGAGACCGAACTGCTCCCTTTTTTCCACCGTGCCCCGCACCGGCTGGCCTACAGTGAATTTTTCATTTACATCGAGCCAGGGGTCGCCTTCGGCATCGCGGATGCTCAAGCTGATGCGGCGGCGGGTGGCGTCGATATCCTTGATCAGCACCGACACGGACTGGCCCGACTGCACGATCTCTTCAGCCTTTAGTACCCTTTTGGTGTAGCTCATCTCGCTGATATGCACCAGACCTTCGATGCCGGGGTGCAGCTCTACAAAGGCACCGAAGGGGGCGCAGCGGGTCACCGTGCCGGTCACCTTCTGGCCGCTCACCAGGTGTTGGTCCACCCGCTCCCAGGGGTCGCCGGTGACCTGTCTGACCGAGAGGGCGATCTTCATCTTTTTGTCGCCCGGCTCGATGCGCAACACCTGAACCTTGATCTCTTCGCCCACAGAGACAGCGTCTTCAGGCTTCTCCACCCGCGACCAGCTCAACTCGGAGATATGCACCATGCCTTCCACGCCGGCAATCAGCTCGACAAAGGCACCGTAGGGCAACAGCCGGGTCACCCGTCCGCTATGGACCTGATCGACGGCCAGCTCCCGCATGAAGGCCTTGCTCGCCTTCCGCTGCTCGGCCTCCAGCAGGTCGCGCCGCGACAACACGATGTTGCGGCCGCCTTCGGTGAGCCGGCTGATACGAAAGGCAAAAGCTTGGCCCACATACGCTTCCGCATCCTCCACATACTGGGTATCGATCTGGCTGATGGGGCAGAAGGCGCGGCGCTGGAGCACATCCACCTGGAATCCGCCCTTGATGGTCTTGACCACCTTGCCCTGAACCGGGATGTTGTTGGCGTGGGCGTTCTGGAGCATACTCAGACCGCCGATACCGGCGATAGCCTTGGAGAGCTTGATCTCGCTTTCAGTGGCCGCCACCACGAACATCTCCACTTCGTCGCCCACTTCATAGGGCAGGAGGCCCTCATCGTCCTTGAGCTCTTCAAGCTCGACGATGCCGTCGGCCTTGGTGCCGGTATCGACAAACACGGCATTGTCACTGATGGCGATGATCTTGCCGCGCACCTTGTCCCCCACGCCGAGATCATCCTTCATGCCCGCGGAATAGGACTCCAACAAATCGGCAAAGCTCTCTTCAGGCTCTTCTCCTTCGGGATGGTGTTCTGGGTCGTCATGCATGCTGCTGCCTCGATGGTTGAATTATTAGCATTCTTAAGAATTGCGTAAGCATTAAGTTCACCAAAAAATACGAATATTTGCAAGCAAGAATAGCACGCCGGCTGGTTGCATTTTCGCAGGATGG
>CAZGPF010000231.1:0-3056 GCA_964527275.1 uncultured Desulfosarcinaceae bacterium | reverse complement strand
GAATAATGCAAGTTCTGAAGCGCTCCTCAACCCATAAAGTGGCCCTCACCGGTTTCGCGGAGTTCGAAGCCGCATGGCACAGCCCGTCGTCTCCACTCTCATGGCGCTGTCTGTTTGTTCTGCCCTTCTGGCTGCAAACGGTACACGCCTATCTGGGAGCCCGTGGCCAGCCCCATATCCTCTCGGTGACCGAGGGCCGCGACCTCCTGGGGTATGTCCCCCTGGCGGTGGAGGGCCCCACGGCCCGCTTTCTGGGCCTTGAGGATGTGTGCGACTACCAGGACATCATCGTCCGTCGGGGAGCTGAAACAGCCGTTATGGCGGCCGTAATCACCTGGCTAAGGGGCCGGGGCGTGACGTGCATCGCTCTGCGCTCCTTACGCCCCGAGGCCTTGGCCCTTAGAGCCGCGCGAACCCTGGCTGCGGACCAGGCCCTCGACGTGAAGATCGTCTCCCGCGAAGTGGCCTACCAGGCCTCTTTGCCGCTGCACTGGGAAGACTATTTAATGCGGCTTGACGGCAAACAGCGTCATGAGGTGCGGCGCAAAATGAGGCGTCTGCAATCAAGGGGCCCTTTCACCTATCGACTCTCCACCGCCGATGACGACCTGCAAAAAGACATTAAGACATTCTTACGGCTCTTCAGGCTCAACCGCGCCGATAAAGCCGACTTCATGAATCCTGTCATGACAGCCTGTTTTCGGGAATTGATACACCGGCTGGCCCAGGCGAAGATGCTTAGCCTGTATTTGCTGGAGGTGGAGGGCACTCCGGCGGCCGGCGTACTGTGTGTCGATTATCAAGGTGTGCGTTACCTCTACAACAGTGGATACGATGCCCGCTTCCAGAGCCTGAGCGTGGGTGTGTTGGCCAAGGTCTTGAGCATCCAAAAAGGCATCGAGGCGGGGTGCCGGTGCTATGACTTTCTAAAGGGTGCGGAAGCTTACAAGCGGCGCCTCGGCGGCCGTGAGGTGAAGCTCTATGGCTGCACGATCAATCTCTAGTGGTATGTCAACCACGAGTCCATCCATGCGCATCGCCATGCTCTGTGTGCACTCAAGCCCCAGCGGGCCGCTGGGCACACTAAACACCGGGGGCATGAGCGTCTACGTTAGCGAACTGGCCCGCTGGCTGGGACGCCAGGGGCACCGCATAGACATCTACACCTGTGCCCCTGGGGTAAAAGAGACCGTGCGCCTGCATGCTAATGTACGTCTGATTCACCTGCGCGGGGTGGAGCAACTCGCGCTGTCCAAGGAGCAGTTAGCCACGCGCCTGGACGCCGTGTTTAGCGCCCTGGAGCAGTATCGCCGGGCCACGGGCGCTGCATACGACCTGATCCACAGCCACTACTGGCTTTCGGCCGTGGTGGGTGCCAAGGCAAGGGTTCTCTGGCAGCGCCCCCATCTGATCACTTTCCACACCCTGGGGGCAGTCAAGAACGAGACCACCCCGGGCGAAAACGAGCCGCCGGGGCGCATCGCCCACGAGCGACAACTGGTACGAGAGGCCGAGGGCATCATCGTGCCGGTGAAGTCGGAGAAGGGGCACCTGCTTACCCTTTACGGCGCCTCTGCCGAAAAGGTGGCCACCATTGCCTGCGGGGTGAACCTGGACCGCTTTCAACCCAGGCCCCGCTCCCTGGCACGCCAAAGGCTGGGCCTAGACCTTCAGGATGAGGTGGTCCTCTACGTGGGCCGCTTTGCCCCCATAAAGGGGGTGGAGGCCTTGCTGGACGCCACAGCCCGGGTCGCGGCCCGGCGGTCGCGATTGAGGCTGTTGCTGGTGGGCGGCGACGGTCCAGAGAGTGCAAGCGACAGGGCCCTGGCTGCCCGGGCCGCGACCCTGGGAATCGAAGGCCGGATCGATTTTCGGGGTCAGACCGAGCCGCGCCAGTTGGCGGACTACTATGCGGCCGCCGATTTTCTGGCCCTACCCTCCCACTATGAGAGCTTCGGCCTGGTGGTCCTGGAAGCCATGGCCTGCGGAACGCCGGTGCTGGCCACCCCGGTGGGGATTGCCCCGGCGATTATCGTCGAAGGCCTCAACGGTACC
This sequence comes from uncultured Desulfosarcinaceae bacterium, assembly GCA_964527275.1. Classification (GTDB taxonomy): domain Bacteria; phylum Desulfobacterota; class Desulfobacteria; order Desulfobacterales; family Desulfosarcinaceae; genus JARRKU01. The sequence goes on along the minus strand of CAZGPF010000231.1, from coordinate 1,001 downwards.
CTGGTGGAGGGCCCGGAGGCTGAAGCCGTGGCACGGGGCATGCTGCGCCTGCTGACGCGCAGCGCCGACACGCGCGCGTCCCGGACCAGAGTGCGGGCCACAGTTGAACGCTACAGTTGGGAACGCACCGCCGAAGCCGTGGCCCGGCGATACGCGCATACAATCCGTAATTCGAACTTGAACCCGGGAGAAGAGACCTGATGAGTCGTACAGTTGATCTTTTGGTTATCACCGCCCATCCAGACGACGCCGAGTTCGGCGCCGCCGGTACGGTGGCCCAATGGACCCAGGCGGGCAAGCGGGTGGTCTATCTGGTCTGCACTAGCGGCGATAAGGGCTCCAGTGACCGCAGCATTACCGGCGAGGCTCTGAGCGCCGCGCGAGAGCGGGAGCAGCGCGAGGCCTGCGAAGTGCTGGGTGTAGAGCGGGTGGTCTTCCTGGGCTACGAGGACCAGACCCTGGAAGAGTCCCCTGCCTTTCGCAAGCAGTTGGTGGAGCAGATCCGAACCTATCGGCCCCACACCATCTTCACCCTCGACCCCTACCGTCGCTATCTTTGGCACCGCGACCACCGCATCGTGGGTCAGGTGGTGATGGACGCGGTGTTTCCCCTGGCCCGCGACCACATGGCCTACCCCGACCTGCTGCAACGGGGCCTGGAACCCCACAAGGTGCGGGAGGTGCACTACTTTGGCGCCGAGGAGATCAACCACCACTCCAATATCGAGACCACCTTCGAACGCAAGCTGGCCGCCCTGAGCTGTCATCAGACCCAGGTGCGCGATATCAACAACGGCGATTTGCGCGGTTGGTTGCGCCAACGCTGCCGGCAAATGGCGCAGGGAAGTGAATATCACCTGGCCGAGGCGTTTCATAAAGTGATCTTGCCAGAGTAAAGCCCCTAAACCGGACAATTTTTTTTCGTAAAGCAGCCTAATATTTGCTTGACAAGGGACAAAGATATCTGATGTATCAGCAAAGCTTTTTGTAACTACTCAGAG
>CAZGPF010000230.1:0-3060 GCA_964527275.1 uncultured Desulfosarcinaceae bacterium | reverse complement strand
TCGTTACAGTTCGTGCTTTTTTTGTGTTTTTTGCCATTACGCTGAGTAGTTACGCCCATTGTTTATTTTCCACCAGAAGGCCAGAAACCTTTTTCTTAAAGTCCATCCATTTAGGTATCTGGCCCTGTTAAAGTCAAGGTTTATTTAGAACCTTGTTTAATGGAACCTTGGTACTGGCCGCTCAGGGGTGCTGCGGGCCTGGGTGGCCTGGCCTTGTGATTTGGGATCGCGGCCGGGCGCGTTCCTATCTTTGACGGTTCGCGGGAGATTGGGGTCGGGACGGTGGCCATGAGCGGGTATGGGCGTGCTTTCGCGGCCGCGCGGCAAGGGTGGGACGCGTTGTCTATTTTTTCCTGATCGCTAATCGTGTCACCATGCAATGCATAGCCTCCTTGCGCCGTGGGCGGATCGGTTTTGGCGGACCGTTCGTCAAGGCTTAAATCCGCCCTCAACTCCTCTTTGAGTGGCTCTTTACTTGCAGCTAGCGCGGATGGCTTTAGTCCGTTGTCCTGCGGCGCGGTTAAGGCTTCTATCTCCTTGGGGCTGGGAAGATCTTGCAGATTTTTTAAATCGAAGAGTTCCAGAAAGAGCTTGGTGGTGGCATAGATCAAGGGACGGCCCGGGATCTCTTTGCGACCCAGGACGCGAATCAGCTTGCGCTCCATCAACTGGCGCAGGACGCTACCGCAATCCACGCCTCGGATATGCTCGATCTCCGCCCGCATAATGGGCTGGTTATAGGCCACGATGGCCAGTGTTTCGAGGCTGGCTTTGGTCAGTCGCTGGGGTGGCGGCTGTAGCAGACGTTTGATCCATGGGTTGTATTGCGGTCGCGAGCGCAGTTGCCAGCCTTCGGCAACCTGGTATAGTCCGAAGCCTCCGTCGCGGGTCTCGTATTGCCCGGCCAGCGCGATCAGGGAGCTGCGGATCTCATTGGGCTCCACGGTTTCAAGGATCTTTTTCAGCCGCTCCACGGTCAACGGTTCCTGGGCGACAAATAGAAGGCTTTCAATGATTTTAGTTAGGTGAGGCATAGCGCAATCGTACCCGTTCAGGGGGTTGAAATACATAAGAGGTGATAAGCTACAGCACTGTAAGCGTTTGCTTAGGTGCCGGGTATGCAAGGCGTCCGGGCAAAGCAGATTACCTCAAAGGCCCGGCAACGAAGCAGATTCGGTGCCCTGTGAACGCTTAGGCGCCATCTACCGGTAAAAGAGTCGCATAGTGCCGTTTTGGGTGTTCTGGACGACACGGATGAGGTTCATTCTTATCAATTCCAACAGTGCCAGGAAGGTGACGACGACGAAGCGTTTCTCGACCGTGGCTCCAAACAGATCCCTGAAGGTGATTGATTCCTGATCTTCTATCAGCTCCACGATTGCATTCATGCGATCCTTGACCGAGATTTCGTCGGGCTCCATCTCCACGACATGGTCTTTGCTGACCTTCTGAAGGACGCGCTGGAAGGCGTCAATCAGTTCGAACAGTCCCACCTGGATCGCCTCGCGGTCGTCTGGCATACCATCGCTGGCCCTGGCCTGGCGCGTGAAGATGGTGTCGCCCAGCAGGTTGCGGCTGGCGAGGGCTTCGGCGGCCGATTTAATTCTCAGATATTCCGCCAGGGGGCGCACCAGCTCCAGGCGCGGATCTTCCAGCTCTGCGTCGCTGCCGTGCAAGGGCAGCAGCATGCGCGATTTAATATGCGCCAGTGTGGAGGCCATTACCAGAAAATCGCCCACATTATCGATGTTGAGCAGTTTCATCCATTCGATATAGGCCAGGTACTTTTCGGTGATCAAGGCAATCGGGATGTCATAGATATCGACTTCATTTTTTTTGATCAGGTGGATCAAAAGATCCATGGGACCTTCAAACACATTTTCCAGTTCTATCTTATATTCGTCTGCTTGCATCGCTTGACGACTCGACTCTTTAGCATTGGGAGCGGCACGATCTATCTATCATAGTGGCGGTTGGCTTCTCGCCCGCCAGGCGTTCAGGACTCTACTTTAAGGGCCGTTTTTACCTGCTCCATGGTCTCTCTGGCAATGGCGCGCGCCTTGAGGCTACCCTCGACAATTACCTGCTCCACGATTTCGGGGTGCTCTAGATAGTATGCCCGTTTGGCGTGCATGGGCTCCAGGGCTTCGAGCAATTTGAGCGCCATGATTTTTTTGCACTCCACGCATCCGATCTCCGCCGCACGGCACGCCTTGTCAATTTTTCGCGTTGTGGTCACGGCGGTATGCAATTTGTGAAATTCAAATACGTTGCAGATGTCCGGGTTGCCCGGATCGCCGCGTCGTGCCCTTTGAGGATCGGTAACCATTTGCTTGACTTTGGTTTGAACCTCATGCGGGCTGTCGGCAAGGTAGATGGCATTGCCATAACTTTTGCTCATTTTGCGGCGGTCGAGTCCCAAAATCCTGGGGGTCTCGGTGAGGATGGCCTCAGGTTCAGGGAATAGGGGGCCGTAAAGGTGGTTGAAGCGGCGGGCGATCTCCCTGGTAATTTCCACATGCGGCACCTGGTCCACGCCGACCGGTACGCCTTGAGCCTTATACATTATAATGTCGGCTGCCTGTAGGACCGGGTAGCCCAGAAAGCCGAAGGTAGAGAGATCCTTGCTGCGTAGCTGGACAATCTGGTCCTTGTAGGTGGGATTGCGCTCCAGCCATGAGACGGGCGTTAGCATTGCAAGAATCAGAAAGAGCTCGGCGTGTTCTGGAATTCTGGACTGCACAAAGATGGTGCTCTTTTGCGGCGAGAGACCCGCGCTGAGCCAATCGATCACGATTTGGCGCACATATTGGCCCATGGGACCGGGGCTTTCATAGTCGCTGGTCAAGGCATGCCAATCGGCCACGAAGAAAAAACAGTCATATTCAGCCTGCATCTGGACCCAGTTTTTAAGGGCACCCAGGTAGTTTCCCATGTGCAGGGGACCCGTAGGCCGCATTCCGCTCAAGACTCTTTTTCGGTCAACCATTGTTGACTCCCGTCGTTAGGAAAGTGTCATAAAAGTTGATGCCCAGAGGGCGATTTTATCAATTTATTAAA
>CAZGPF010000229.1:0-3066 GCA_964527275.1 uncultured Desulfosarcinaceae bacterium | reverse complement strand
GTTGCCGTTATGACAAATACTAGTGAAAAATTTCCCCATCCCAAAGAGATAGAAAAAGAGCTGGGTGAATTTCTTGCCAAGAAATTCGGCGGCTCCATTAAATTGGCCGCCCCTATCGCCGTTCCCCGTGAAGAGATCAGCGACACGGTTGAATCTCCGGTCAACGACCGGGTGGATATCGATTTTGACCTGAAACCTGAAGAGCTTATCGCCTATCTGGATCAATACCTGATAAAACAAGATGGTGCCAAGGCTGTGTTGGCCACCAAGATCTGCACCCATTTTAATCGCATCCGCCACTACAAATCCTCAGACCAACCCACGGGCGAAATGGTGGGCCTTATCAAGAACAATATCCTCATGCTGGGCCCCACCGGTGTCGGTAAAACCTATATGATACGCCTGATCGCCCATAAGCTCGGCGTTCCGTTTGTCAAAGGCGATGCCACCAAGTTCAGCGAAACCGGCTATGTCGGCGGTGATGTCGAGGACCTGGTCCGGGATCTGGTCCGCGAAAGCGACGGGGATATCGATCGCGCCCAATACGGCATCATCTATATTGATGAGATCGACAAGATCGCCTCATCGCGCAATCTGGTTGGGGCGGACGTATCCCGCACCGGCGTTCAACGCGCCTTGCTAAAACCCATGGAGGAGACCGAGGTGGACCTCAAAGTCCCCCATGATCCCATCTCCATGCTCCAAGAAATCGAACGCTTCCGCAAAACCGGGGAGCGCGAAAATTCAACGGTCAATACCAAAAACATTCTCTTTCTCATGAGCGGGGCCTTCACCGGCCTGGATAAAATCATTCAGAAGCGCATCACCCAGAAAGCCATCGGATTTGGTGCCAAGCATCAAAATAGCGCCGACAAGATCCAGATACTCAACCAGGTTAAATCGGAAGATTTGATCCAATTCGGTTTTGAAACCGAATTCGTGGGCCGTCTGCCGGTGCGGTCGGTATTCGAACGCCTGACCGAAGAGGACCTTTTCGAGATTCTGAGAAATCCCAACAACCCCATCATCCTGGGCAAGAAGCTAGACTTTGCCTCCTACGGCATAGACATCAAATTCGATGAGGAGGCCATGAGGATCATGGCCCGGCGAGCCTATGATGAAAATACCGGTGCCCGCGGCCTGGTCAGCGCCGTGGAGGGGTCGCTGCTTGACTTTGAAAAACGTCTGCCCTCAACGGAAACCAGATGGCTGGCCGTAACCGCCGCTCTCCTGGATGACCCCCAAAAATGGCTGGCCCTCCTCGAAGAATGCCCCGAACATGAGGCAAACTTGACGGCATTTGAGCGCATTCGCCAGCGGGAGTCCGCATTTGTGGCGGCCTATATCCAGTCCAACAAATACCATCTGGGGAACAAGTTCGGTTTGCCGCTGTCGACGCGGCGCACGCTACTGCTCGGCGAATATTACAGCCGGCATACCGTGGATATCGAAGGCGCCCTCAAACGGCTCGCCTACCTGTATGAGCAGACCAAGACCATAGAGATGAATTTATTAAAAAATAGTGGCCTCAACATTATTTTGGAGGAAGAGACCATAGACTATATCATCGAACACTGGCTTGAAAATCGGGTGGACGTCGACGCGATCTATAAAAAATTCTCATCGGACTTTTTGCACGGGTTGAAATTGGTCCACGAGAAAACCGGGCGCAACCGCTTCTTTATCACTCGCCAGGCACTCGATGCTCCAGAAGCCTTCATTGGACACTTGCTTAAAAAGAGTGACACCGAACCCTGAACCATATTTTAACTGATCGTCATGGCCATCACGAAAGAAATTCCTATCCATGATCGGCATTTCAAAATTGTACTGCGGCACGGTGGAACCATCTGACGCCCTTCGCTACGGACGCCACTCCGGCAGCCTGCCCAGCCATCTGCTGCAATTTTCCAAAGACAAACGCCCGGTGGTGGTCTGGAATGTCACCCGCGCATGCAATTTAAAATGCGTCCACTGCTACGCCCATGCCACGGGCGGGGCTTCCAGCGATGAGCTCAGCACGGCCCAGGGTCGTGAAATGATCGCTGACCTGGCGGCCTTCGGCGTCCCCGTATTGTTATTCTCCGGCGGCGAACCCCTGGTACGCAAGGATCTTCCCGAATTGGCCGCCTATGCCGTAGAAAAAGGGATGCGTGCCGTGATCTCCACAAACGGCACCCTGATCAGCAAGACCATCGCCAAAACCCTTAAGGAAATCGGTCTCTCCTACGTGGGCATCAGCCTGGACGGCCTGGAACCGGTCAACGACCACTTTCGAGGTGTCAAGGGCGCCTTTGGCAAAGCCATGCAAGGCATCCGCAACTGCCAGGAGGCCGGCATCAAGGTGGGCTTGCGCTTTACGGTCAACAAACGCAATGTCGGGGAAATTGACGGCATCTTCGATCTACTCGAAAAGATGCAGATCCCCAGGGTCTGCTTCTATCACCTGGTCTACGCCGGCCGCGGCACCGATCTGGTTAAAGACGACCTGAGCCACGACGAGACCCGTAAGGCCGTTGACTTGATCATCGACCGCACTGAGGAACTGCATGCCAAAGGCAAACCCAAGGAGGTCCTCACCGTGGATAACCATGCCGACGGACCCTACCTGTATATGCGTTTGCTAAAGGAGAATCCACGACGAGCGGCCCAGGTATTGGAGCTGCTGGAGATGAACGCCGGCAACAGTTCCGGACACGGTATCGGCTGCATCTCGTGGGACGGTAATGTCTATGCCGATCAGTTCTGGCGCCACCACGGCTTTGGCAATATCCAGCAGCGTCCCTTCTCCGAGATCTGGACCCAACCTGAAGATCCGCTGCTGCTGCAACTAAAGGAGAAGAAAAAATATGTCCAGGGGCGCTGCGCCACCTGCCGCTGGCTCGACATCTGCGGCGGCAATTTCCGGGTTCGGGCCGAAGCCCTGTCGGGCAATGTCTGGGCCCCGGACCCGGCATGTTATCTCAGCGACGAAGAGATCGCGCGGACGATCTAAGGAAAGTAGGGAAAAAATAGAGTAACTACTCAGCGTAATGGCAAAAAGCACAAAAAAGCACGAACTATAAC
>CAZGPF010000228.1:0-3080 GCA_964527275.1 uncultured Desulfosarcinaceae bacterium | reverse complement strand
TAACCCCTTTGATATTCTTGGTGCCGGAGGAGAGAATCGAACTCTCAGGGGCGCAAGGCCCGGCGGATTTTGAGTCCGCTGCGTTTACCAATTTCACCACTCCGGCAGTGAGTGCGGTATATATTTATATTGGCCGTCGATGTCAATATTCTCCTGCCCCATAATCAGGTTTTAAGGCTGGTATGGCTCATACGCTATTCTTCAAGGTGCCTTGTCCGGTGACCGCTAAAACCGCCGACCAGAGTTCACCGCCCGGCGAAACCTGTTTGCGCCTGCCGGCTGAGGATTCCATGGGTACGTGGACGAAATGGCTGTTCCAGCGCCCGATGAGCAGCTTGGTCTTGCCGGCCATGCCGGCGTGGACGGCATTGCGGCCCAGGAAGCCGCAGAATACGCTGTCGTTGGCATTGGCCGGAAGGCTGCGAATCATGTAGCTGGGGTCGATATACTTGGTGGAGGTGGGTATCTTTTTGGCTCTGAAATGTTCGGCGATGGCGTTTCTTAAATAGATGCCTATGTCCTCTAAGCATACGTTGCCCGATTTGTCTTGTTTTGCGGGGATCTTTTCGAAATAGCTCCTGTCGAAATAGCTCTGGCCCGCCCCTTCGGCCACCACTATCACCGCGTGGCCACGGGCTTTAAGGCGTCTTTCCAGCGATTCTAACAGGCCGTTGGGTCCGGTAAGATCGAAGTCTACCTCGGGGATGAGGACGAAATTTACATCCTGTTGCGCCAGGGCGGCGGTAGCCGCTATGAAACCGGAATGGCGGCCCATCAGTTTGATCAAGCCAATGCCGTTGGGGTAGCCTTTGGCCTCGTTGTGCGCGCCGATAATGGCCTGCCGGGCTACCTCCACCGCCGTGTCGAATCCGAATGAGCGCGATACCAGATAGATGTCGTTGTCGATGGTTTTGGGGATCCCGACTACGCCGATCTTTAGGCCGCGATCAAGAATGGCGTTTGCTATTTTCAATGCCGCCTTGAGGGTGCCGTCTCCGCCGATCATGAACAAAATACCGATGTTCAAGCGTTCAAGGCAGTCGACTATCTCTTCGATATCCTGGGGGCCGCGGGATGAACAGAGTATCGAGCCGCCCATACCCAGGATGGGGGTGACCGATGAGGGTGAGAGCTCTTTGATTTGATGGCCGTACTTGGGAATAAATCCCTCCAATCCATAGCGAATGCCAAAGATATTTTTGACGCCATAGTGGTGGTAGAGTTCCAGCACGATGGAGCGGATGATGTCGTTGAGCCCGGGGCACAGCCCGCCGCAGGTTACCAACGCGCAGCGTAGTTTGCTGGGGTCGAAATAGATCTTTTGCCGCGGGCCGGCCAGCTCAAAGGCGGCTGGCGGTTTGCCCGCTTCGAGGCAGGCGGTGACTTTTTGGGGATGAATTTCAACCAGTACGCCTGGATCATCACTGAAAAACGACTGCTGATATCCATGGGCCGAGCGGCCCAGGGGCGAGTCGATGTTGCTCTTGCCCAGGCTCAAGATCCGGGTATCGACACTATTTTCATCCATTGGTAACTACTCAGCGTAATGGTAAAAAGCACAAAAAAAGCACGAACTGTAACGATTGTATCTCGAACTGTAACTGTTCAGAGTGCTTTAGGTTCGGTCATTCAGGTCTTTTCATAATAGTAGCGCTATATGGAAAGACCTGAAGGGCCGAAGATGAAGTGCTCTGGGTAGTTACATCCATTGTCATGATTCGCTAACTTCCATTGAACTTAAATGCGCCTTTACCTAATATATCGTGCAAATGGACGATTCCGCGAATATTTTTTCCGGCATCGGTTATCGGCAGGACAGTAACCTCATGGCGCTCCATCAGATTGAGGGCATCATAGGCCGGGGCTTGGGGATTGATTTGGAGAGGGTCGCGGGTCATCATCTCTTCAACTTGCATCTCAAACAGGGGCTCGCCTTGCGCAAGGGCGCGACGGATATCACCGTCGGAAATTATGCCGGAGAGTGTGTTGCCCGGCCCAAGAATCAAGACGACGCCCAAGCTGATGCGGTTCATCTCCGTGAGGGCCTCAGCCATGGTCGCCCCCTCTCCGATCAAGGGGATCGCCTCGTCGGTGAGCATGATATCCGCGACCTTTCCGGCCAGGCGCTGACCCAGGGCACCGGAAGGATGGTAGCGCTTGAAATCGTCGGAATTGAAGTGCTTGCGGTTAATCAAGACCACGGCCAGGGCGTCGCCCATGGCCAGCATGGCGGTGGTGGAGCAGGTCGGTACCAGGCCCATGGGACAGGCCTCTCGAGCGACGCCCACATCGATTATGATGCGGCTGTTTTTTCCCAACGTGGAGTCGGCGTGGCCGGTAAAGGCGATGATGGGACAACCGATGCGTTTGATGCTCGGCAGGATTAAATTCAACTCTTCGGTCTCCCCGCTGGACGATAGGGCTATGAAAATATCTTCGCTGTCCACCACGCCCAAATCGCCGTGCATGGCTTCAACGGGGTGTAAAAAGAGCGCCCGGGTACCGGTACTTGTCAGGGTGGCCACGATTTTGCGGGCTATGATTCCAGATTTGCCGATGCCAGCAATGATAACTCGGCCTTTAGATTTACAGATCATATCGACCATGGTGGCAAAGCCTTGGTCGATGCGCGCAGCCAGCTTGAGTATGCTCTCGGACTCGAGTTGCAGTACAGTGGATGCTTCCGTGATGATTTGTTGTACTTCTTCGTGATCCATTTGAGTGTCCAGTCCTTTGCCAAGATTGGGTTGCTTATCCATTACCGAACTTTTTAGGCACATCATTCCTCACCACCGCCATTGCCTATGCGCGGCTCCGTCTGCCGCCGACCGATCTTTTTGCAATGCGATATTTGTAGCATAGATTAGATCGAATAGCACCCGCAATCAAATGGCAAAGTTTTAAGGTGCCAGTTGGGAGTTGTTTTTCCTTGACAACTCTTGGCGCCTTGTCTATTGGCCTACCGTCATAGAAATTCTGATGGTCTGATGTGAAATTGAGCGGGCCATTTTTGTGTATAATTTTAGTAACTACTCAGCGTAATGGCAAAAAGCACAAAAAAGCACCAACTATAACGATTG
>CAZGPF010000227.1:0-3100 GCA_964527275.1 uncultured Desulfosarcinaceae bacterium | reverse complement strand
TGCTTTTTGCCATTACGCTGAGTAGTTACTCTCAAAGATCGCAAAAAATAGATCGGCCCTGGCCTTTTGAGCAAGATGCTTACGGATCTTGGCCTTGATAAAAACGACATAGAATAAGGGGGAACCGCATGTTGCAATTTGCCTATCCAGCTAAAATCAAAAAAGATGCGGCCGGATTTTTCCTGGTCACATTTCCGGATATCCCATTTGCATCGACTGACGGTAAAACTATGGCTGAAATTCTTGAGGAGGCACGTGATTGTTTAGAAGAAGCCATTGCAGTTTTCATTTCTGACAACCTTGATTTTCCCTTCCCTTCACCTGTTCGCAAAGGAGACCACTCTATTTTGCTGACAGCCAGAATGTCTACCAAAGCAGCCCTCTATATTGCAGTACGTGAAACTGGCATCAGCAAGTCGGAACTGGCTCGCAGGCTGGGTGTGGATGAAAAGGAAATACGCCGCATGCTTTCTCCCCGGCACCAAACTAAGCTACCGCGAATAGAGCGGGCTCTTTCGGCTCTTGGCTATCAATTGTCTGTCTCCTTGCAGAGAGCTGCTTAAAACCAATCTAGAAGCAAATTCTTGCATCTAACCAAGCAAATTCAGTCGACGCAAAAAGCCGGGGGCTGATTTGCACCGTTAGATTTAAAATTATCTATTTTTTATTGAATACTGGATGATTTGATTGGGAATGTGAATGAAAAATAGATTCTTACTCAACCTAAAGCTTCTCATTCTTTTTATGCTTCCATCACCGTCTTATGCGAGGTACACCGACTGGCAAAGAGAACCGAGACAATATGGGGTCAAATCTCGATTTGGGATTTGTTTCAATCCACGCTCCCGCATGGGGAGCGACAAACCTCAAATCGAGATTTGACCCCCATTTGACTCCAATAGGTCGGGAATCCAGGTTGCTTGTTCCCTAGCCCGTCGCGATGGGCATACCCATGATGGGCCACAGAACCTTTACGGCAAAGGCGGTCACGATCATCAGGATGATGCTCGCCGGAATCCCCCACATGAAGAACTCACCAGTGGTAAACTGCCTGGAGTCGTAGGCGATGGCGTTGGGCGCGGCCCCCACCAGCAACAAAAAGGGCATGCCGGCCACCACCAGGGAGGCAAACAGGATGACTTCACCGCTAACGCCCAGGTAGGGCGCGATTACCAGGGCCACCGGCAGGGAGATGGCGATAGCGGCGACGTTCATGATGAAGTTGGTCATCATCATGACGAAAAACGCGATGCTCATCACGAAGACGAAACCGCTGGACTCCTTGAACATGGTCAGCCAGTTCACCGCCATCCACTCGGCCGCGCCGGTCTGCCAGAGGCAAAGCCCGATACTCATGGCGCCGGCGAAGAGCAGGATGATGTTCCAGGGAACCTCTTCCAGGTCGTGGCTGTCCAGAAGCCCGGTGGCGAAAAAAATAACGGTCGAGGTCAGCAGCACCGCGGTTTTATGGGGCGCGATAAATCCGGGCATGGTGGACTTCATCACTTCGGAAACTCCCAATACAAGGATGGCCGACCCGACGATGCCCGCGGCTATGATTTCATTCCTGGTGATGCCGCCCATCTCCTTGCTCAGTCTTCTGGCCTTCTCCTGCAGACCTGGGATGGCGGCCTTTTCCGGCTTCATAACGATCATGAAAAAACCCCACAAGAGGAAGGTCATCAGCCAGCCGATGGGGAACATGTAGTAGCTCAGCTCGAAGAAGCCCACGCTTTTTCCGGCGACCTCATTGTAGAAGCCCAGGGCCACGGCCCCGCGGGCGGCGCCCAGTAGTGTGACGATGGAGCCGGCGCCGGCGATATAGGCCATGCCCATAAAGAGCCCCTTGCCAAACCTGGTAGGCTGGTCGCCTTCACCGTACATGGCGTAAATGGCCACTAACAATGGGTAGATGGTGGCCGCCACGGCGGTATGGGCCATGATATGCGTCAAGGCAGCTGTCAGCACGAAGCACCCCAGGTAGATCATGCTGGTCTTTTCGCCCACGATACTCAACATTTTATAGGCGATTCGGCGGGTCAGCCCTGTCTTCGTAAAGACCAGGCCCACGACGATGGAGCCGAAGATAAAGAGTACGTTGGGATCCATGAAATCATTGAAGGCCTCTTTGGCCGGGCGGATAAAAAAGAGCACCTGCAGTACGCCGATGGCCAGGCTTGTCACACCAATGGGCACGACTTCGAACACCCACCAGGTGGCCGCCAGCAGAAAGACTGCCATGGCTCCCTTGCCCGCCGGCGTGAGTGCGAAGGCTTTGCCCTCCGGGTCGATGGCATCGGGCCAGGGGGGGGAGTAGTAGACAAGCATAAAGAGGAGTACTCCGACTCCCATGCATAGATATTTTTTCCAATCGAAACTGTCCGCAGGAAGAGTTGCAGTATCGCTGGTCATAAAAGTTCTCCTCCGTTAATCACGATTATGGTCACCGAACCTTGTATGGATAATACTTCTCAGCTTTCACATTGGGATACGGCTTTGGCCACGCACTCGTACATGTCCGTCAAGCGCAGTATACCGACCACATCCTCACCCGAAAAAACCATCAATGATTGGTGGCCGCCAATGACGAATTGATGAATCGCCTGGTCCAATGTGTCCCCCGCCATGACCTGTGCGCTCTGTCCGGGTTGGGTCATGAAAGTCTTGACTTTGATCTTGGCGACTTTCATGCAAATGTGCTCCAGGGGTTCCTCCCACAGTTTTAACTGTTCGATCATCGATTTCTGGAACTCCTTGGTGAAGCTGACATGCATCGCCCCTTGGTCCGAGAGCATGCGATCATACTTGGGTTCCAAACCCCTGAGGATGGATAGCAGGCTCACTTGGCCCACGACCTTGTCTGCGGCATTGAGGATCAAGATGGACCGGTGGCGGTATCGGCTCTGGCTAAAGGCTTCCTGAGACGCCTTCAGTGCCGCGACAGCCTCAATCAGGGTGGCATCTTCCGATACAGTGGCATAATCTGAAAGCGGCACCATCAAATCTTTTACCAGTTTCGGTTTCACATTCGACCTCCTTAAAATGTTCGTAACTACTCAGCGTAATGGCAAAAAGCACAAAAAAGCACGAACTATAACGA
>CAZGPF010000226.1:0-3129 GCA_964527275.1 uncultured Desulfosarcinaceae bacterium | reverse complement strand
CGCTATATGGAAAGGCCTTAAGGGCCGAAAATGAAGTGCTCTGAGTAGTTACAAAAATGCAAGCGTCCGTAATTGTGACTTTACAATGCCCAATCTGATCCTCCAGCTAGAAAGTGCATATGATTATGATAAGGTTAGCGCCAAAACCTGCACCGGTTTGACTGGGAAAATTCGTGATCTTGAGGATGCATTTTGGTGGGATGCCGCCGCTCTCTAAGAACAAAATTGAGTATTAAGTCAAGTGATTGGAACTATATCGACAATCTTTCAAGAGGAGAAAAGTAGAATGAAGAAAAAAACAATTGCCATGATTACCGTACTGATATTTTCCGCCATGGCCCTGTCTGCCGGCAACACGCTGGCTGCTGGCCGAGACTACATCAGCATTGTGGGTTCTTCCACGGTGTATCCCTTTGCCACGGTGGTGGCCGAACAGTTTGGCAAGACCACCAGCTTCAAGACCCCTAAAATCGAATCCACCGGTTCCGGTGGTGGATTGAAGCTGTTCTGTACCGGTGTGGGCGTGGAGCACCCGGACATCACCAATGCCTCCCGGGCCATCAAAAAGTCCGAGTATGACAAGTGCCAGGCTAATGGTGTTACCGGCATTATCGAAGTCAAGATCGGCTACGACGGCATCGTGCTGGCCAACTCCAAAAAGACTGCTCCGTTAAAGCTGACCCGCAAAGACATCTTTCTGGCATTGGCCAAGGATGTGCCCGATCCCAAAGGCGGCGAGAAGCTGGTACCCAACCCCTATAAGACCTGGCAAGATGTTAACCCTTCTCTTCCCGCCACAAAAATTGAGGTGCTGGGGCCACCGCCTACCTCGGGCACCCGGGACGCTTTTGTAGAATTGGCCATGGAGGGCGGTGCCAAGACATTCGCCTGGATCAAGGCCATGAAAAAGACGGACAAAAATAGATACAAAGGTGTCTGCCACACAGTTCGTGAAGACGGGGCCTACATCGAGGCCGGTGAGAATGACAACCTGATCGTGCAAAAACTGAATGCCAACCCGGGTGCCATCGGCATTTTCGGCTTCAGCTTCCTGGATCAGAACACCGACAAAATTCAAGGCTCGTTTGTGGACGGTGTGCAACCCACCTTTGACGCCATCGCCGATGGTCAGTACCCCGTAGCGCGTCCCCTGTTTTTTTATGTTAAAAAAGCCCATGTCAATGTCATTCCGGGAATGGCCGAATACCTGGATGAATTCACCAGCGAAAAAGCCTGGGGTGAAGAAGGCTACCTGACTGAAAAAGGCATGATCCCCATGCCCGATGCGGAACGCCAGGAATTCCGCAGCAATGTAAAGAACCTAAAGGCACTTAAAAAATAAGTAACTACTCAGCGTAATGGCAAAAAGCACAAAAAAGCACGAACTGCAACAATTCTATCTCGAACTGTAACTGCTCAGAGTGCTTTAGGTTCGGTCATTCAGGTCTTTTCATAATAGCATCGCTATATGGAAAGGCCTGAAGGGCCGAAGATGAAGTGCTCTGAGTAGTTACAAAAATAAACGGAACAGATCACATGCAAATAGGTGTAGCAGCAATTAATGACAATGGTGCGCCAAAGGACGACAGGGTCAGTAAAGTAGAGGCGCAGGTAGAGAAAAAACTGGTCAGTCGTGACCAGCGTCAGACCGTGGGAGAAATTCAGGTCGACAATTCACGCATGACCTGCCGGAACGTTGACGTCTTTTATGATGACAAGCACGCCATCAAAAACGTTTCCCTGGATATCGGCCGCAATGAAGTGATCGCCATGATCGGTCCCTCGGGATGCGGCAAATCGACTTTTCTGCGCTGTTTGAACCGCATGAACGACACCATCGACATCTGCCGGGTCACCGGTGAAATCAAACTTGACGGCCAGGACATTTATGACAAGGATATCGATGTGGTGCCTTTGAGAGTACAGGTGGGCATGGTGTTTCAGAAACCCAACCCGTTCCCCAAATCCATTTATGACAACATCGCCTACGGGCCACGCATTCACGGCCTAGCCCGAAACAAGGCTGAAATGGACCACATTGTGGAAAGCTCCCTGAAAAGAACCGGGCTGTGGAACGAAGTCCACGACCGCCTGGATCAGCCCGGTACGGGGCTGTCAGGCGGTCAGCAGCAGCGTCTGTGCATCGCGCGGACGATTGCCGTTAACCCGGAAGTGATCCTCATGGACGAGCCTTGCTCCGCACTGGACCCCATTGCCACGGCG
The DNA here is from genome assembly GCA_964527275.1 of uncultured Desulfosarcinaceae bacterium. GTDB lineage: Bacteria > Desulfobacterota > Desulfobacteria > Desulfobacterales > Desulfosarcinaceae > JARRKU01. The sequence continues at coordinate 906 of CAZGPF010000226.1, read as the reverse complement.
GTCATCGAAGATCTCATCCGTGAACTCAGGGACCTGTACACCATCGCCATCGTAACCCACTCCATGACCCAGGCTGCCCGCGTTTCCCAGCGTACCGCCTACTTCCATCTCGGAGATCTTATCGAAGTCGGTGCCACTGAACAGATCTTTACTCGCCCGCTACACCAGCTAACAGAGGATTACATCACGGGCCGTTTTGGTTAATTTACATTTAATAAGCAACAAGGGGGCCAGGTATGCATTTTTGACAAAAATAGCTTATTTGCAGCCCCCTTCATTTTCCTTTTTAGCGCCCTGATACTATTCATTCTTTCTTCCATCCTACGGCTCGCCTGAAAACACCCGGCTCACCAATACAAAAAAAGGCACCGATCTCTTTTAACCTGGAGAGTTAGGAGACGTTGTTGATGTAAGGAGCTTGTAAATTGAATCCGCAGATTACGCAGATGGACGCAGATTAGATGATGAAGGATAAAGAGACCTATGCCATTATTGCAGCGTCGATGGCGGTTCATAATGAATTGGGCAATGGTCTTCTTCCCCAATATAAAAGATTCGTTTTTAATCTGCGGATAAGAAATGAATCTGCGGATAAAACAGGAGTTGCACGCTGAAAATTACATTCGATCCGACTAATCGTCTTTGATTTTATCCGGCTCCTTGTTGTCCTTCTCGTTTGTGGCATTTTTGAAATTGCGAATCGCCTTGCCCAAACCGTCGCCGATTTGCGGTAATTTTCCCGCGCCGAATATTATCAAGATGATCACCAGGACGATGATCAACTCTGGCATACCCAAACCACCAAACATATTGTCCTCCTGACTGTTGCGTCAAAGTTATCAATTTTTCGAGTAACTACTCAGAGCACTTCATTTTCGGCCCTTAAGGCCTTTCCATATAGCGCTG
>CAZGPF010000225.1:0-3152 GCA_964527275.1 uncultured Desulfosarcinaceae bacterium | reverse complement strand
GTAGATGCATCTACTCAGTATTGAAGCTGAAGACTTAACACGTATCAAAGGTATCCATTTCCCCCTCGGTACGCATTTCCGGCAGATCGTGGTCACAGGTCCACCCGGTAGTGGTAAATCCACTCTTATTAAAAAGTTAGGCGGATGGCCGTTTGAGGGTTACCTTGATCTGGCCCAAAATAACTGGTGGCGGAGCCAGAGCCTATCGTTCCGACCCCGGGAGGTGCATTTTGGTATACCCTTCGTGGGACAAAAGCATAGTCAGGCAGTATATGACCTGCAATGGCTGAATTTCCCTTCCCCGATAGATTTAAACCGCATACACATCCCACCAAAAACACGCTGGCGGTTTGGTACCGACTGGCACAGCAAATATGTATTTTTCTTCCAGTTACTGCCGCCCAACATGACGTACGCCCTGCGCTCACTCAGGGCCAGAATCGGTACTCATCAGATCGATTTTAATTTGACGGAGGAGATGGTAGTAAAACAGGTTGCCGCCTACGAAATGCTGGCCCTGCATTTACACCGCTGCGGCCTGAAGGTGTATATCCGCAACACTTTTGAAGGCAAGCCCAGGCGTATCGCAAATTCTAAATATAAAAATGGTAAAAATTTCTGATCGACATTCCAACTGTCCGTTTATCAGATAAGGACGGATGGAGAGGAGAAAATGATGCTTCGGTTATTTAACAAGCTTCGTATTGGCGAAAAAATCGGTCTTGGGTTTGGGTTCGTCTGCATTCTGTTTCTGGGTGTAATCTGGCAACATCAGATGACATTGAAATGGACCTTGTCCGAGTACCAAGAACTGCTAGATGTGTTTGAAGCTAAAAAAAACTTTGCCCTGAATATGGGGCGCTTTATGTTGGCGGCACGCAGCGCGGAAAAGGATTTTTTGATTCACAGGAAACCGCTATATGCGGTTCAAGTCGGGCAATATGTCGGTCAGGTGCAAGAAGAAGCAATCAAATTAGAAAAGATCGACGTCGAAGGCCTGGAAACCGGCAAGCGCATCTCCCGTCTCATAAAAAATTACCATAACCGCTTTGAAGCCATGGTTGCGGCATGGCAAAAAAAAGGACTGGATCACAACTCCGGCCTGCAGGGCCGGTTTCGAGACCGAGTGCATGAGATGGAAAACCTGGCCGCAAATTTCAAAGTGGGGTCGCTTTACCTCCAACTTCTGCAGATTCGCCGCGCGGAGAAAGATCTCGGACTCAGACGCGAAAAGCAATACTTCGATTCGGTTTTTCGACTGCTCGATGAATTTATCAAAAAAGTAAACGCATCCGAACTGAAAGCAGATCTCAAAGTACTCCTCCGCAAGGAGATTGATGTCTACCGCCAGGCGTTTATCGATTTTGCACAAGATATACTGACCCATAATAACGTCAAGGAAGGTAAAGGTCCATTTCGGGATTCTGCCCATCGAATTGAAGATCTGCTCAAAGCACATTACGTGCCTGATCTCGAGGAAAATATTCTCCAACTCCGGCGGCGGGAAAAGGACTATCTATTGCGCCTTGACAAACAATACGTGCAAATGACCCAGCAGGAGGCTCAATCCATCCGCGCCCATATCGACCAATCCCGCATCTCCCTGGAAGATAAACAGAAATTCAAAGCGCTTCTCGAAGACTATGAAACGGCTTTTCTCGCCCTGGTTGCGCAAAACGATCTGATTGAAAGCCTGGCTGTTGAAATGCAAGCGGCCTCCCGCCAGATTGCACAGCTGGTGGAGTTGAATGTCGAGGTGGCCGACCGGCAGATGAAGGCGACGGCAGAGACCATCAAGGCTAACTCTCAAGCCAATATTCACCTGATGCTGGCGATTATTCTGGTCGCCTTAATCTTGGGCATCTTTTTTGCCATTTTCATCACGCGCCGTATTACCCATTCATTACACCGAATCGGGGTCACGCTTGGCCGGTTGGCGCACTCCGATCCCACGGACCGGCTGCCGGTAACTGGTGGGCGCGATGAGCTCGACGCGATGGCCTCAGCCGTCAATACAACAAGTGACCATATGGAACGCTTGGTTGCATGGTCCATGGCATCCACCCTGGAGGATGAAGCGCATCTGCGCAAGGTGGTATTGAGCATTCCTCCGGGAATTTTCTTAGCAAACAGGAACGGTGTTATTGAATCCCTCAATCCAAAGCTGGCGGATATCTTTGGATACACACCCACTGCCTTGATTGGCCAAACCATCAACAATTTGTTTCCCACCGGACATTGGCCCGCTCAGAATCCGTTTATGTTACGTCAAATCGATTCCCAAGAAACGCCGGGCGTTATCGTAGACCGAGAAATGAACGGATTGACGCAAGACGGCCGTAAGATCCCACTATGGCTGGTCATAAGCCCGTTGGGGAAGGGGGATAATGGCTTATATGCCGGGCTGGTTGTTGACATCACGGCCCACCGTCAAGCCAGAGCTGAATTTCATAAGACCATGGAAGACAAACAGGACCTGCTGGGGACCATGTGGCGTGAGATTAACGTCCTGATGGACAACCTACTCGGCACGATCGATGACTTGGCAACGACCGGTCGCGCCGGCAGAAGACGAGCTTACGTCGATATAATCAAGAAATCTGGGCAGTGGATGCTAGACATCATTGACGTCACTCTAAGCTACTCCGAGATTCAGATCCGCCGGCTGGAGCTTGATGAGAGCGGTTTCGATTTGCCCTTGCTTCTGGATAACATTTCGATTTTTTTCAGCAATTTTGCCCGCATCAAAGGTATCGCATACCGGATGCAGTGTTCCGCCGACCTGCCCGCAGTCGTGTATGGGGACTCAATCGCTATCGGCCAGGTCCTATCGAACCTGCTTTCCAATGCCGTCAAATTCACGGAAACAGGTGAGGTTAAGATCTGCGCCGAACTTGAAGAAGAAGATGAAAGTGGGTATCGGCTGGGCTTTAAGGTAGAAGATAGCGGCAGGGGCATAGATGCGGCAAAGCTAAAGCATCTTTTTGAAACGCCAGACCAAGTTCCAGATTCAGATTCGTTTGAATACAAAAGACCCAGCCAGGGTCTCGTCATTACGAAACAATTGGTCAATCTATTGGGGGGTGAGATAGAGGTCTCCAGCCAGTTGGGGGTCGGTAGTATTTTCACGGTGAAGCTACTCCTCAAAAAGG
>CAZGPF010000224.1:0-3154 GCA_964527275.1 uncultured Desulfosarcinaceae bacterium | reverse complement strand
AAAATATCATCAACGGAGGTGGACCTTGACCAAATTTATTGGCGCCCATGTAAGCGCCGCCGGCGGCGTTGAGAACGCCCCTCGGAACGCCCACGCAATAGGCGCGACGGCCTTTGCCCTGTTTACCAAGAATCAACGGCAATGGAAGGCCAAACCGTTAAGCAGCCGGAACATCGAACTGTTTCAAAGCAACTGTCGCGAACTGGGATATGGACCGCAACATATCCTGGTCCATGACAGCTATCTGATCAATTTGGGCCATCCAGAAGCGGCCGGACTGGCCAAATCACGCCAGGCCTTTGTGGATGAGTTTGAACGTTGCGCACAGTTGGGACTGACCGCTCTCAATTTTCATCCCGGCACCAATTTGGGCAAAATCTCGCAGAAGCGGTGCCTGCGGCGGATTGCCGAATCGATCAACATCGCTCTGGACCGCACCCGTGGCGTCTGCGCGGTTATTGAAAATACGGCCGGGCAGGGTAATCACATGGGCCATCGCTTCGAACACCTGGCCCAAATCATCGATCAGGTGGAAGATCGCTCACGGGTAGGCGTATGCCTGGATACCTGCCATACCTACGCGGCCGGTTACGATATCAAAACGCACGCGGGATACACGCGGACAATGGAGGCCTTCGACAGCATCGTGGGGTTCAAATATCTGAAAGGCATGCATATAAATGACTCTAAAAAAGACCTGGGCAGCCGGGTGGATCGCCACGCCAGCATCGGCAAAGGCTTTTTGGGACTTGAGCCCTTTCAACATATCATGTCCGATCTGCGGCTAGACGGAATACCGATGATCCTGGAGACACCTGACACCAAATTGTGGGCCCAGGAGATTCGTCTGCTATGCGAGTATGGTTCCCAAGCCGCTGTGGGGGCAAGGCAGCCTGCGGCAAACGCAAAGAGGCCTGAATGAAGGATTGACAACATCGGTTGGGGCAGGTTAGTTGTGCGGGCCTTTGAATCTTGGCTATAGACTTCATCACGGGTAACTACTCAGCGTAATGGCAAAAAGCACAAAAAAGCACGAACTGCAACAATTCTATCTCGAACTGTAACTGCTCAGAGTGCTTTAGGTTCGGTCATTCAGGTCTTTTCATAATAGCATCGCTATATGGAAAGGCCTGAAGGGCCGAAGATGAAGTGCTCTGAGTAGTTACCATCACGGTAAACGGAGGTATATGCGATGGTTGCTTCAGGAAGTTCACAAGAGATCGATTTTACAGTCGATCAAAGTAACTTATACCGCGATGAGTCCCTTACCGACTTGAAGACGGCCACCATTCGCAGGCTCGTCCCGGTCAAGCCCGACGGCAGCCAAGATCCCGGTCGGACATCGATTTTCATGGGCCACACTCAGGTGATGACCCCCGATGGCCCCTTGCCTTTGCAGGCACGCCTTCCGGCCAACAATATGTCCGAAGCCTTTGACGCTTTTCCCGGTGCCATGCAGCAGGCCTTGGCGGAGATGGTGCGGCAGCTGCAAGAGATGCATCGCCAAGAGCAGGAAAAGAGGGAGGATGACTCACGCATCATCGTGCCCGGCCGCTAATTCTCATTTGTGCATCTCTGCTACAACTTCCGCCTTGATGATCTCTATGGGTTCTTTGGGCACATCGTCGTGTATGCCACTACGCCCGGTCGCCACGCCTTTGATTTTATTGACCACGGAGCGACCTTGGGCGACTTTACCGAATACGGCATAGCCCCATCCACTGGCGGTCTTGGCAGTGTGGTTAAGAAATTCATTGTTCTTGACGTTGATGAAAAATTGCGCCTTGGCGCTGTGCGGGTCCATGGTACGCGCCATGGCAACGGTGTAGGCTTGGTTTTTCTGCCCGTTGTCGGCCTCATTTTCGATGGGCGCGCCGGTCGCTTTTTCATTCATCTGGCTGTCCATGCCACCGCCCTGGATCATAAATCCATCGATGACTCGATGAAAAATGGTCCCGTCATAGTAGCCGTTTTTTACGTATTGCAAAAAATTGGCCGCAGTTTTGGGTGCCTTGTCTTCATCAAGTTCCAATACAATATCGCCCATACTGGTCTCTAGCTTAATCACGCTCAGTTCCCTTTTTTATGTTTTTAGCACCTTGATCGAGTCTTAAACTTTCCTGCAAGCTGCATGGAAAATCTAAAGCATACACAACTCGGTCGCACATAAACATGATCTCCAGACAGAGACAACCAAATTTTATCTGTCTTGGAGAGTTGGCAGAGGATGAGCAAATACACTATGCAAAATGCTATTAACCGAATCATCCCTGTAGGAGTTACGTTATTTCCTATCGGCCTACTATTTGGTTTGCTTGCTGCTCAGGCAGATTGGAGCGCTATCGAAGTCTTTTTGATGAGTATCATTGGCTTTACTGGAAGTGGTCAATTTGCCTTCCTGGGACTTGCCAATCAGGGATTACAGCATATCGGCTTATTCACTGTGTTCCTAATAATACTAAGCATGAACTTGCGCTATATCCCTATGTCCTTATCAGCCACCGCGCCTTTGAAAACGTCAAAATTGAAAAAATTTTTTCTTGCTCATTGGTTGGCCGATGAATCATACGCTTCGGAAAAAATAGATGATACAATAGCTAACAGAGCCATCATACGCATTATCTTAATGATCTTCTGGGTGGTTTCTTCATCATCGGGTGTGGTTTTGGCTGCACTATTGCCAGATACAATCAAGGATGCCTTAAATGGTGTTACTTTCCCTGTAAGTGCCATTTTGGCGGCATTGAGTTTTGCCAATATTTACGGATATGTCACCGAGGAAGAGAAAATAAAAATTGAGAGGGTACTGTATATCCTAATTGTTGTGGCCGTTATTTTATTAATGCAGATGATACTTGGTATGGTCTATTTTTGGCTGCCCAGTATTATGCTTTCATATTTCATATTACTCATATCAAGAAGGAAAAAATAAGGTGCCTGATATCACTATTGGAATCATCATATTGTTGCTAGTCAGCTTGATGGTGCGTGTCATACCAAGTTTTGTAACTTTGCCACTATCAAAAAGCCAACAAGATAATATTAAGAACATATTGCCGATTGCCGTTTTTCTTAATTTATTTTTGTATTGTGTGGTGAGTGAGATAAAAGTTAGCCCACAAGCTGCAGCATATAGTTTCGTAATACTCTTGCT
>CAZGPF010000223.1:0-3161 GCA_964527275.1 uncultured Desulfosarcinaceae bacterium | reverse complement strand
GTTACTAAATTTCTAAGGTTTTCGAAGCCTGACGCCAGATTCCCTACTTCGCACCTTAATATGCTTGACTCGATTCAGAAGGGAATATCATCATCCTGGGTATCGGGCGTGGGTGGCTCTGGATAGCCCTTATCGCCCGACTGGCCTTGCGACGGCTGGCCGCCGTTCATGTTTTCGCTGCGTGAGCCCAAGAACTGGACATCGTTGGCCACGATCTCCGTCGAGTATTTGGTGACGCCGTCCTGTTCCCAGGAGCGAGTCTGCAGCCTGCCTTCGATGTATACCTGACGGCCCTTGGAAAGGTATTCGCCACAGATCTCTCCCAGGCGACGCCAGGCGACGATGCGGTGCCATTCGGTGCGTTCCCGCTTTTCGCCTGTGTTTTTGTCTTTCCACTCTTCCGAGGTGGCCACGCTGAAATTGGCCACGGCTGTGCCGTCAGGGGTGTAGCGCATCTCTGGATCGCGTCCCAACCGGCCTACTATGATCGCTTTGTTGATACCTGCCATGGGTTACCTTCCTTTCGTGTTCAGTTTTTGGAGTGCATCTTGACTCGTTTGTGGCTACGGTTTTGTGGGCCCAGGAGCCGATTTTGCTGACGCTAGCGCCGGCTTGTCGGAGCCCCTGGATCAGCTCCAGCCGCTTTTACAGTGGTGGCGGCTGGCAATCGATTTGCAGCCCGTCCTTGGGGGCCAGGTCAACGATTTGAACGTCGTGGATCGTGCTCTCAATCGTCTCATGCACGAATTAATCTGCGCCGCAACTGGCCCAGCAGCGGCTCTTTGGCGCGGATGGCGCCGTGGGGGCAGATCTCCAGGCAGCAATAGCAGCGGATGCACCCGGCGTAATCAAATTGAATCCCCCTGGCGCTGTGGCGGATCGTCTCGGCCGGACAGATCTGCCAGCACTCGCCGCACAGTTTGCACTTATCTTCGTCCACCACCGGTTTCTGGATCACGTATTTGCGCATGAAGTGGTTGAGAGATTCGGGACCCAAGCTGAGGGAGTTTAGCTCCGGAAACCGAAAATCTTCCACGATATGCAGGTTGCCGTCGACGCGCACCGCGCCGTCAAAAATGCCTAACTCAAGCGCCAGGTCATGGGTCAGTAGCTTTTTAGGATCGAGTCCCAGCAAAGTGCATATGGTCTTGTCTACGGCATGGGCGTTGGTTCCACCAATTATGATGCCCAATTCTCGCGGCGTACCACCCTTGGCCGGCCCCTGACCTTCCAGGGCCAGGATGCCGTCCACGATGGTAAATCCCGGTGACACGGCCTGGTAGATCCGCAGCAGCAGCTTGGCGAACATTACGCGGTCCACACCGGCGCGCATATGCCACTCGGGCTTGCGCAGACCGACGATGACGCCGAATATATTTTTTACTCCCAGAGTCAGGTACATCTGAGTATGGGATTTGAGCTTGGCCAGGTTGATCACCAGGTCGGCTTCCATGGCATCCCGGGCGATCTCGATCTTGCCAAAGGGTTCGCCGATGTCCACTTCGACCGATTTCTCAAAAGGCTTGAGGGCTACATCCAGCCCCGCAAGCATGCGGTCATACCCGCTTTGGCGCGTCAATTTACGAAAACTGCCCACTGGCGGACTGTCGGAGACCTGGACTCGGGCACCTCTATGCAGCAGGTGCTCCACCACCAGGCGAACGATCAGCGGGTTGGTAACGATTGCCTGGTCCGGGCGGGACGACTGCAGCAGGTTGGGCTTGACCACCACATGCATGCCCGGACGGATCCAGTCCGGTCCCTGGCTGTCGAGCATTTCATCGATCATGGGTCGCAGTATATCTTCTTGATAGGCCGCTTTTCTGACAAAAACTCTGGTCATGGATGGCAATGCTTTTTTTTGGGTCCAATTAGATCTCCCGCACCCGGAAAATAGGAACGGGACGGGATGCATGATATCAAGAGCGTTAGATCCCTCACCCCAAAGCCCCTCCCGCCAGGGGAAGGGGGATTCAGGCGCTACAGTAACTACTCAGAGCACTTCATCTTCGGCCCTTCAGGCCTTTCCATATAGCGATGCTATTATGAAAAGACCTGAATGACCGAACCTAAAGCACTCTGAGCAGTTACAATTCGAGATACAATCGTTATAGTTCGTGCTTTTTTGTGCTTTTTGCCATTACGCTGAGTAGTTACGCGCTACATTAGTATTTACAGGATTCATTATCAAGAGGTTTAGTGGCCGCTGCATGAGGGCGGATCGTTCAGCCAGGGGGGATGAGGGTAGGTTTCCCTGCGCCAATGCCAGTTCAGGTCCACTATATCGCCCGGCGTATCGATGGTGTAGAGAGCCTCAAAGGCTTTGGCGAGCACGGCACCCTGCTGAGCGATATTGTCAGGCTCGCCCAATGGATGACCAAAGGGCCAGCGCAGAAAGATCGACCTCGGTGGTTTGACCTTTTCGGTATAGGGGCGGTTGATGGAGATGCCCACGGTGGGGATGCCGGCTTGCTCGATGGCGTGCTGGATCAATCCCACGGATTGATGGCAGATGCCTCAGGCCGGTGTCACTAAAACGGCGTCCACGCCCAACTGTTTAAGCATGCGCGCCACTCTGGGAGCGGTTTGATGGATCAGGCCGCGTGTTTTAGAATCGGTGATGTGGCCCATGAAAGCGAAGTGCCTTTCAGAAACTGCGCCGATACAGCCGGCGGCATGCATCTCGAAAAGTCGCGTTATGGGAAAGACGATATTCAGATCCCGATCGGCATCACGGTGATCGTAATAGTCGTGGGTGATGGTATAGTCGGCCGCGATAGTTTGAGCGTCGATACTCCGAAAGGAGTAGTCGCCATCGGCGGCGCGCATATCAAACCCCGGCTGGTCTTTGTGATGCACCCCGGCCGTGGTGACCAGAGCGATTTTGGAGCGCTCCAACGGTTTGGTGACCGGACTCCAGGGAATCGAAGTCGATACCTGGGGGCTGAAGGAGGCCACCAGTTTATCGGACAGCGCTGGCCAGCGGGTCGCCAGACGCGCCAGGCCCTGATTGAAAATTCGTCTCATGGACATTCGACCGCAGAGCATCAAATGTCACCTCCACCTAAGATTCTCGCCGCTGGTACTCCTCCATAATCGAGAGGGCGTTGTAACTACTCAGCGTAATGGCAAAAAGCACAAAAAAGCACGAACTATAACGA
>CAZGPF010000222.1:0-3170 GCA_964527275.1 uncultured Desulfosarcinaceae bacterium | reverse complement strand
TCGCTATATGGAAAGGCCTGAAGGGCCGAAGATGAAGTGCTCTGAGTAGTTACATAAATTCAACGCTATAATGCCCAACCCCGGTTAGCCCCATGCACACATTGCGCATATTGACCCTGGTCGTGACCGTCACCATCTGCCTCGCCTGCTCCTCCGGGCCTTTACCGGAGAGATCTCCGTTGCACCTTCGCCAGAGTATCCGCCACCTGAACAAAGGTACGCAGCTCTATACCCGGGGATGTTATCCACATGCCCTGCGGCAATTCCGGCAAGCCCATGAGCGCTATATGGCCGCCGACCATCTGCCCGGAACGGCAGCCAGTCTCAACAGCCTGGCCAACACCTATTTTCGGTTAAATGATATTCCCGGCGCACTGGTTATTTATGATGAGGCCATCGAGATCTATGGCTTATTGAACGACCGCGCCGGTCAGGTGCGGGCCATGACCAATAAATCGGCCGCGCTTATCGCCGGCGGCCAATTTGAGATAGCCGTCACCGTGCTTGACCAGGCCGACAAACTGGCCGCAAATAAGGAGTTGCTCGCCGGCCTAAGATTAAAAACCCGGGCCATTTTGCTGATGCACCGCGGTGAGCATCCAGCGGCCCAAGGGCTGCTCGCACAAGCCCTGGCGGCCACCCCACCGAATGCACATGCACAACTGGCTGGGGTCGAGTATTCCCTGGGACACAGTCTTTTGAACTCTCGACGCCCTGCCCAGGCCATCGCCCACTTCAATGCCGCCCTGGAGGCCGACCGTGAAATAGGCGCTTACAACGGCATTGCCCAGGATTTGGCCGCCCTCGGCGACTGCCGCGCACGGATGGGGCAGCACGGCCAGGCGGTTTCCTATTATAAACGCAGTATGCAGCAGTTTGCCTTGTTACAGGAGGTGTCCAGGATGGAGCAGGTCCGCGCAAAGCTGGAAGAGAGCGCCCGCTATGCAGGGGCCGATATCCAGGCGGCATTGCAATGGGTTGCTCGGTGGCGGGCCGAAGAGAGGGAAGCCAACCTTTGCCGTTAGGCGAGTGCAAGAGCCATATTTTGGCAGCCCTCCAAAGGGTTCAGCATTACCAGGCTGTGAAAAGAAAAACGGCTAATCGCTCTCGCGAGTAGCCGTTAAGGAGGAGGACAGACGAACAAATTATTGAGTAGAACGATGAATCTTTATGCAAGATGCCTGCCATGGCTGATATTTTTTAGGTCTATGTCGCTAGCCGGTCATATTAACAAAAAATACAATCAATTGAACACAGCCACATGAGGATGCCCCTCAACAGGCAGCCCTCTTGTGGAGCATTAGTAGGGGCCTGATGGTTCATGATTATGAACCGTTATGGGCTTTTGTTTTTATAATTCATTGTAATCATTAAAAATATAAAAATGTAGCGCTGATTCATGATTATGAACCCACATTGCCCGGAGTGCTTGCCGACGTTTTAGTGTTTGCATAGACACCTATTTTATAGGTTCCTAAATTTGAACCCGCCTCACCGCAACCTGAAATTAACGTTGGGCTGCGACACTCCGGCGTGGCAGTCAAAGGCAAGTGCCAGGAAAGGCATCTCATGAGAGTCGTTCAACGCATCCTCATCGTCGGCGGCGTGGCCGGCGGGGCATCGTGTGCCGCCCGCTGCCGCCGTCTCTCCGAAGCGGCCCGGATCATCATGTTCGACCGCGGCCCCTATGTCTCCTTTGCCAATTGCGGCTTGCCCTATTATGTGGGCGATGTGATCAAGAAAGAGTCCCACCTGTTGATGGCAACCCCGGAGCTTTTTCGCGACCGGTTCAATATCGATGTGCGTCTCAATTCCGAGGTAGTGCAAATTGATCGCCGACAAAGGCGCATCCAAATCAGGGATCTAACCACTGACACCACCTATGAGGAGGCCTACGACAAACTGGTGCTTTCGCCAGGCGCGCAACCAATCCGGCCCAACCTTGCGGGCATCGATCTGCCTGGTATATTCTCCCTGCGAACCATCCCCGACGGCCGCCGCATCCGAGGCTGGATCGACGCCTGCCAGGCGTCCCGGGCCGTGGTGGTGGGCGGCGGTTATATCGGCATGGAAATGACCGAGAACTTACGCAATCGCGGCTTGCAAGTCACCGTGGTGGAGAAGCAGAACCAGGTGATCCCCATTCTCGATCCGGAGATGGTCACGGTCGTGCACCAGACGCTCAGGAAAAAAGGCGTGGACCTGCTGCTAAATGAGAGCGTCGCCAGTTTTACCATGGGCCAAGGGCAGTCTTTGAAGCTGTTGCTGACCTCGGGACGGGAGCTGGATGCCGATCTGGTAATTTTAGCTATCGGTGTGCGCCCGGAGACCACCCTGGCTCGAATGGCCGGCCTTGATATTGGCGTCAGCGGCGGCATTAGCGTCGATTCGCGGATGCAGACCAGCGATCCGCATATCCTGGCCGTAGGCGACGCCGTGGAGATCGATGATGTGGTCACCGGCTGTAAGGGCCTGATCCCCCTGGCCGGACCGGCCAACCGGCAGGGCCGTATCGCCGCCAACGTGATCAACGGAAGAGAAGATCTGTTTCGCGGCGTCCAGGGAACCTCGGTGGTGGGCGTGCTGGGCCAGGTGGCGGCCATCACCGGACCGAGTGAAAAACGGCTCAAGCAGCTGGGACTCTGGCAAGCGATGGAGAAGATCTACCTCTATCCGGGCCACCATGCCAATTACTATCCCGGCGCTTCCTCCATAAGCCTGAAGCTGATTTTCCGCAAATCCGACGGCCGAATCATCAGCGCCCAGGCCGTGGGCCGGGACGGCGTGGTCAAACGCATCGATGTGATTTCCATGGCTATCCAGAAAGAGGGCACTGTCTTCGATCTGGAGGAGGCCGAGCTCTGCTATGCGCCCCAGTTTGGCTCGGCCAAGGACCCGGTGAATTTAGCCGGCATGATCGCCGCCAATGTGGTGCGTGGTGATGTCTCACTGGCGCATTGGGAAGATCTGCCCGGCACCCAGGCCTCGATCTATGACGTGCGCGAGCCCGAAGAGTATGCGCGTGGCCACATCGATGGCGCGCTCAACCTGCCATTGGATCAGATTCGCGGCCGCCTGGCGGAGCTGCCCAAAGACAAGGAGATTTGGACCTACTGCTTCGTGGGCCAGCGCTCCTACTACGCCGTCAGGGCCTTGATCCTGCACGGATT
>CAZGPF010000221.1:0-3212 GCA_964527275.1 uncultured Desulfosarcinaceae bacterium | reverse complement strand
GAGCAGTTACAGTTCGAGATACAATCGTTATAGTTCGTGCTTTTTTGTGCTTTTCGCCATTACGCTGAGTAGTTACAAATTGGATATCTATATTAGGTTGATTTGGTAAAATGAGAGCCCGTAAAACTAAATACGAACGTTATCGGAGCGTGATGCTGGTGGGAGATCACGGCCATGTTATTCAATTTCACCGCTTTAAAGGTGCGGCCATAGGCGGGATCTGTCTGCTGACAATATCTATCATTGTCTTGATTGTGCTGACCATTACCTATGCCCGCCAAAGAGAGCGAATCGGGCAGTTTCAATCCGAATTGGAGAACTTGCGCCGCCAGGCGGTTCAATTGAGGGATGAAAAAGACCTCTACCTGACCCAATTGATTGCAAGGCAAGAGCAGCAGGCGGGTGCCTTCAAGCAGGCTGAAGCAGCGTCGAAGCCATCAGATCCGTCTTCTGAGCCGGCAGTGGGGAAAAACCCCCCGCCCAAGCCGCCATCCATCAAATCGGGTGTTGATATCCGAGGGTTCAAGGCGACCTATAACGCCGACCGCCAGATGCTTGAAGCCAAACTCAAGATCCACAACACCTCAAAGCCCAAAAAAGTCCTGACCGGCCGAATCGTGGTTGTCTTCAAGAATCTTGACGACACCTCGATCCATTGGTTGGCGGTTCCCAGGGCTCAGTTGACCAATGGCGAACCATCCGGGTCCCGTGGAGAGCAGTTCAGGATCAACAATTATCGTACTTTCACATTCAGGGCTTTTGAGAAGAATGCGCCGGCGAAGTACAATATGGCCACGGCGTTTATTTTTTCCGACGAGGGCAAATTATTGATCCGCAAGGATTTCACTTTTAATGTGGGCCACGAACCAACGGATACCGAAACGAGCGGCATCAATACGACCTTGTCACCCACATCGCTCAAGGGGCCATCCATTTTGCCGGAGAGGACGCAAGTTGTTTCCATGCCGTCCGTATTCTTGTCAAATGGTAGTCGCCTCAAGACGACGTGTGGGTAGACATCACCACCGACTGTTGCCCCACTGGATGCCGAGCCTGCACCTGCGGACGACCGAGAAACCGGAAACAGCTCTGCACCCGAAAAGCCGAGGAGAGCGGCAGTGAAAGAGATCCCCAAACACTTTTCCATCATCGACGAGGGATTTACCATCGAGGGTACTGTGTCCGGTAAAGGCCGGTTGATCATCAAGGGAACGGTCAAAGGCACCGTGACCGGAGACAATGTGGTGATTGCCGAAAATGGGGTGGTCCATGCGGATGCACGGGCTAACGAGATGACTATCGGCGGCAGCTTCTATGGCGAGGTGGACGCCGAAAAAAATCTGGTTATTCTCTCCACCGGCAAATGCACTGGCGAAGTCAGATGCCAGGATCTGGTAATTGAGGCCGGAGGTATACTAAACGCCTCGGTAGTCTGTAAATCGTCTTAGGCGATTTGCAAAATCAAAAGTACCCGCATTAACTCCAAATCGGGAACGGATTACCCAGTATGATTCGATTATGATCCCTATCTGGATAGTCAGGGGATGAGAGTAGTGATGCCTCGATGGCCTTTTCAAAGAACTCTTCAACTTTGAATCATGAGCATTGAGCTATTTCCCGCTTGACTTGTCGCGGAATTTCGATTAATTATTGCCGCTTCTGAACATCGGACAGGAGAAAATATCCGTGAAAAAATTTACTTATAGCGCCAAACAATCTGATAATAAGGGCAAATGGTGGGTCGTGGATGCTCAGGGGGCGGTGTTGGGTCGCCTGGCCACGCGGGTGGCGGCATGCCTGAGAGGCAAGCACAATCCTTTGTATACCCCCCACGTGGATAGCGGTGATTGTGTAATCGTGATCAACGCCGCCAGAATCAAGCTGACCGGCCGTAAACTGGACCAGAAAAACTACTACCGTCACAGCGGTTACGTTGGCGGGCTTAAATCGATTACGGCCCGCAAGTTAATGGAAAAGCGGCCCGAAGATTTGATCAGCCACGCGGTCAGGGGTATGCTGCCTAAAAACCGGTTGGGCCGCAAATTGTTCAAAAAACTCAAGGTTTACGCCGGGGCGGATCATCCGCATGGTGCCCAGTTGCCGGAAACCATGGAGCTTTAAAGCTTGGAGCATTAATCCGATTTTGGAGAGATATATGACACTGGAAAACAGCTATTACGCTACCGGAAAACGCAAGAACGCCATCGCCAAGACCTGGATCACACCGGGCGGCGGCAAGATTTCCATCAATGGACGCACCCTGGAAGATTACTTCCGCGTCTATACCGCCAAGACCATCATCTCCCAACCGCTGGTACTGACCGGCAACCAGGACAAGTTCGACATCAATGTCAAGGTCATCGGCGGCGGTATTATGGGCCAGGCCGGCGCCATACGCCACGGGATCACCAAAACCCTGATCGAGTTTGACCCCGATTTGCGGCCAGCTTTAAAGAAGGCCGGCTTTGTGCGTCGCGACCCGCGCCAGAAAGAACGCAAGAAGTACGGTCAGAAAGGTGCCCGAGCGCGTTTCCAGTTCTCCAAGCGTTAGAGTCTGTTATATCCCTCAGCTCCAGCCCCTCCCGCCATGGGAGGGGGGCGTTTACCGCTGGTTTCCATGCTTCCTGCGTAGGAATCGGGGTGGTAACTACTCAGAGTACTTCATCTTCGGCCCTTCAGGCCTTTCCATATAGCGATGCTATTATGAAAAGACCTGAATGACCGAACCTAAAGCACTCTGAGCAGTTACAGTTCGAGATAGAATTGTTGCAGTTCGTGCTTTTTTGTGCTTTTTGCCATTACGCTGAGTAGTTACTCGGGGTGCAAGTATCACCGATCACCGCAAAAGCGCTTAGTAAAAAAACCATTCAATACTGCCGTCTCTACCTTCCGAAGATCATCGTGCGAGGGTGAACCCTCATGGCCAGGAATATATTGTCCTAAGAGCTAAATCTAGCGGCTAATCGAAACTCAAATCCAAATAGATCCCGATTTCGATACAATTAAACACCTTGAACCTTAACGGTTTTCGATTGTTTTCGTATGCCAAGAAACTGATGCTTAATAGGTCACATGTACCTGCTCAGGGGTTTGAAGTGCATAAGAGATGATATGCTACAGCACTGTAAGCGTTTGCTTAGGTACCGGATATGCAAGGCGTCCGGGCCTGTAGATGTACTTTGTCGGCAACGCAGCAGATTCGGTGCCCTGTG
>CAZGPF010000220.1:0-3234 GCA_964527275.1 uncultured Desulfosarcinaceae bacterium | reverse complement strand
TGTTGCAGTTCGTGCTTTTTTGTGCTTTTTGCCATTACGCTGAGTAGTTACATCTTTTTTAGGCTCTGCCTGGAGTGCTTTTACGGTTCGGTTCGGTTGTCGAGAGCCTTATTGATCATCTCTCGGGTCCGCAGCCAGTCGTGCATCTCCATGATGGTCTTCGTCAGATGATAGCGTCCCTCTTCGAATACGCCGTAGTCGCCGCCCCCAGCCATGGCGGAGACGAAGCGGATGTTGTTGCCGTAGAGCAGCCAGGCATCGCTCCAACGGCGTTCGATATATTCGTCGAAAAGACTACCGCCGGAGGCCATCCCCCGGGCATAGCCTTTTTCCCAGATGGATAGCATCAATTGAGTGGCTGTTTTGACGGTCTGGTTGGATCGCGAGATGGTGTTGTCCAGGCGCTGGAAATAGCCTGTGGTCCATGAGGTGGCATGACATGCCAGACAGGTGTTGCGCATGGTGGCGCGCCTTGTGTCGATCTCCTCTTCTGAGATCAGGTAGTCGGCAGCCGGCGAGCCGTCGAGGTTGGTGGGCAGTGGCAGCCCGGCCTGGTTGCGAATGATGGTGGTGTCCGGCGACTTGGGCTGGGGGTGGGCGTATATCAGGCCGAAGATGCGCCATCCTAGACGATCGCTCATCTGGTGAGTGCGCTTATTGATCACCTCGCCGTCGGTGTTGACCGTCAGGCTGATGTGGCACGTGGCGCAGGTGGGGGCCTGGATGTCCTCGCCGATGACCCAGGGGACATTGTTAAAGTTCCAGCCTGCCTGCATGGAAGCGAAGATATTGCCGTGCTTGCTGGTTATGTAGACTTTAAAGGACGGTACGTCCGGGCCCGAATGGCACTCTTTGCAGGTGTATGGCTTGCGGGCTGCTTCGATGGAGAAGCGGTGACGTGAGTGGCATGCCGAGCAGGCGCCGCGGCTGCCGTCCAGGTTTACACGGCCCACGCCCTGATTGGGCCAGCCGGCGATCACGGGAAACTCCAGCTCCCCGGCATCGGTATCGCGGAGTTGGGTGCCGGTCACCTTGAGCCGGGTGCCGTGGCAGTAATAGCAGGCTTCGGCGCGCGTCAGGTCATCGGCCGGCAAGAAATGGAGGCGCTTGTTTTCTACCTCCGGCTGGCCAAGAATATCGCGTTGCAGGTCCGCGTAAAGGGCGTTGGAAAGGAGGTTTTTCTCGGCCATGGCCATGATGTTTTTGGAATATTGCTTGCGTTCGGTGAGATGGCATGTGGCGCAGTCATCCGGACTGACTACCAGATGGATATCGTATCCGTTATGCTCGAAGGTGTCGGCGTGGGCCTCGCCCCGGAGAGTATGGCATTCGGCGCAGCCAACGCTGGTCCGCCGGAGGCCATCCGGTACCTGTTCACTGGAGACTCTGCGCTTGGGGCCCTTGACGGCCATCGCCGTTGCGGGTGCCACGGCCGCATGGCGGGATTTACGCCAATCCGCCACGATGCCGGGATGGAAAGTGGTGTGGCAGTCGAGGCACTCTTGCGTGGCATCGCTCACGAGGACTTGGTCGCCATAGAGCGCGGCGGTGGTTCCGCACACAAATATGGCGGCCGTTAAAATCAGAACCATGAATCGCATTTGAGCCTCCTTAAACCCCTGCAGCGTATTGCATATCTTTATCCCGCAGCATGCGGACTCGATCCAGACAAAGTCGCCTGGGCCAGTTATAACAGCGCCTCGAACATTGCACAAGCCTCTCGATTGACAATGCCTTTGAATCTGAATATCCTCCGCCAATGCGGTTTTGAGGCTCTTTACAACGCAATCAATACCATAAGGGCGACCCATGACCCCCCGGCTTGTCTCCGTGCATGGCGGCCACAGCGGCCAGTTTTGTAACCATGCCAGTGATACATTGGAAGAGGTGATTTGCGCCTACATCGATAAGGGGTTTGCATGGGTGGGGATCAGTGAGCACATGCCCCCCACCGAGGCGCGTTTTCAGTTCCCCGAGGAGCGCAAGGCCGGTCTGGACCCCAAGGCCATGGCCGTTCGGTTCGGGCGCTATATCCAGGAGGCCCGCCGACTACAAAAAAAATACGCCCGCCAGCTGGAGATCTTCGTTGGTTTTGAGACCGAAGCCTATGAAGGTGCTTTGGCCTACGCCCGCCAACTAAAGGAGGCTTATAGGCCCGATTATATTGTCGGCGGCGTGCACCATATCCTCGACATACCCTTTGATTATGATCGACAGGCCTATCGCCTGGCCGTCGAGGCTTGCGGGGGAGTAGAAAAGCTGTACTGCCGCTATTTCGATCTGCAGTACGCGATGCTTAAAACCCTGCAACCACGAGTGGTGGCCCATTTCGACCTGATCCGCCTTTTCGATGATAGTTACCCCATGCGCTGGCAGCGACCGTCCATAGCCCGGCGCATCAGCCGCAATCTGGATCTTATCCACCAATTGGACTTGATCCTCGATTTCAACGTGGCCGCCCTGCGCAAAGGCGCGGCGGAACCGTACCTCGCAGCTCCGCTTCTTGAACAGGCCGCAGCTTTAAACCTGGCAGTGGTTCCGGGTGATGACTGCCACGGCGTGGCCACGGCAGGGCAGTTTGTGCCCCAGGCGGCGGCGACTCTGGCAAAGGCGGGATTCTCCACAGACTGGCGCAAACCGGTCGGGGTCATTACCTGAAACAGAGCGCAACAAATGGGGTCACGTCTTCATTTTTGACATGGGTGGGGGATACGAATACAAACCACTGAATCGTTAAGCCCATGGAAGGCATGGAAATGGCGGGGCCTTGGCGGAGAACCTGCCCGGGTACTTTTTAGCATGCATTTAAATCCGGTACGAGCTCAAATGCGGTCGCGTCCGGAAAAATACCGTTGGTCAAGTTATCGTAAGTCACATCGGCAAACGCAAACCGCCTGAGTGGCTGAAGCGGGATTTCATTTTTGACTATTTTACCGTCACAAAGCCCCTATCGTAAAAAGGATACCGTGGATTTGTAAATGAGTTGTTAGGTATCATAAAACGAATCAAGGTATTTAAATTATGAACGGTCAAGAAGATAAATTCGAACTTCCCCCAAAGATTAACCGATAATTAGCAACTCTTTCAAAATTTTATGGTATAGAAGGCCAAAGACAATTACAAGAAATCATAGTCAATTCAAGGCCAAGGGTACATGCTGGATGGAGTTATGATAATTGGAATGGTGGCACACATGGACATGCTCTCTATTTGGCGATTCCTGAATCAATTTAT
>CAZGPF010000219.1:0-3247 GCA_964527275.1 uncultured Desulfosarcinaceae bacterium | reverse complement strand
AGTTCGTGCTTTTTTGTGCTTTTTGCCATTACGCTGAGTAGTTACCAATTTGATCCAGCCTATTGCTCCGCCACCGACTGGCTGTGGCCACCAGGCTTTTCAGTGGCCAGGTAGTTATCGCCCACCCTCCGCACCCATTGGCGGCTGGAGAGGTAGTAGATCTTGGTGTTGGTTCCCAGGCGTTCGAGTAGTCGGAAGGCATACGGATTTTGGGCCTTGTAGTCGTGATGCACATCGGGCCGGGCCATGCGGTGCACCCGGTGTTCGGGGTTGTTCAGATCACCGAAGAGGATGGCCCCCGCAGGACAGGCTTGGGTGCAGGCCGTCTGGTAGGCATCTTCCTGGATCTCTTTTTGACCCTCCTTGTAGGCCTTGTCCCGGGCCAGTTGGTAGCGATGGAAGCAGAAGCTGCACTTTTCGACGACACCGCGCATGCGCGGCGAGACATTGGGACTGAGGTATTTTTCCATGCCTTGGGGCCAGACCGGATCCCACCAATTGAAATAGCGCGCATGGTAGGGGCAGGCTCCCATGCAGTAGCGACAGCCGAAACAACGGGTGTAGATCTGGCTGACGATGCCGGTCTCCTGGCTGTAGTCGGTGGCCGTAGCCGGACAGACCGATACACACGGGGAGTGGCCCTCGTGCTGGCCGGCGCAATGCTGGCACGGACGTGGAAAGTAGACCACTTGCGTATCTGGAAATTTTTTGCCGTTGGTGACTTTATACACCTTCATCCAGGTGATGCTCAAACGCTTGTTGGTTTCATCTTTTCTGAAGGGCACGTTATTCTCGGAAAAGCAGGCCACCATGCAGGCCCCGCATCCAGTACACTTGTCCAGATCGATGACCATGCCGTAACGTTTGGGTCTGTGTTGCTTCTGCGTTTGTTTCATCAGAACCTCATTTCAGCAGTTTGACTCAGGCCAGTCGGGCCTTAATCCCCCAGGCCGCATCCAAACCAGAAGCCGGATCATCTACGGGGCCGATGAGTTGGTTGACATTCACACCCTTACCGGCCAGGAATCCATCATAAGCGGTGTGCCCAAGCCCGCGCGGCATGGCCACCACGCCGGGCCGGATACCCTCTTGATGGTGGACCCGCACCCTGGCCTCGCCCAATGGGGTAGTCAGCGTAGCCGGCCGGCCGTCGGCCAGACCCAGTTTTTGCGCCGTCTGTGGATTGACTTCCACGAAGCCGTCCCCTCCCTTGATCACCGTATCGGCCACGGTTTTGATCATGAAAGGCGTGTCACCGACATACCGGCTTGCCAGCCGAATAGAGTCATAGGGTATCAGGAGCAACGGAAAGGCGGCGCCGTCGCCCGCCGGCGTCACATCTTCGGCTGTGTATATGGCGTCGATCTCCGCGTTCATCAGGTTAAATTTGCCCGATTGGGTCTCGAAGCTCTCTTCCGGCATGGATCGCTTTTCCCCCACCCATACGCCCTTGTCTCGCAGAGGGCCCCACTTCTCGGCCAGGGTTAGCTTGAGGCAGATCTCATAATTTTTCCAGGGGAAGGCTCTGGCCATGCCGCCCTTGAGTGCCCTGGCGATCTGGATGATGGAATCGCCGATATGGCGGGTATCGTACTGCGGTTCCACCACTGGACGGCACAGGCCTATGGTGGGACGACTGACGCCCGCAGTGACCGGAACATCTTCGTAGCGTTCCAGATAGACGTGGTTGGGCAGAATCAGATCGGCGCGCATGGCCGTCTCGTCCATGAAGGAGGAGAAGCTGACGATAAACGGTATCTTGTCGAAAGCGGCCTGGACTTCCCCGCAGCCGGGCAGTGAATAGGATGGATTGGCTTCGGCCACTAGCAAGGCTTGGATTGAATCGGCGGCCTTGGCCAGCCGGCTTAGCAGATAGCGGGCGTGGGGAAATTGACCGCTGCCGGCGCCGTCCAGCCTGGGGGTCTGGAGTCCATCGGCGGCCAGCTGGTCTGTCTCCGCCTCCGGCCAGTTGATATGGTCGTAAGCGGCCACGGCGCTGACCCCGCCCGGCTGGTTGATATTTCCCACCACCGCATTGAGGGCGTGAACCGCCAAGGCCTCCTTCAGGCTGCCCGGGCTCTGGCCCTTGCCACGGCCTGAAATCGCCAGCGGATTCCCGGCATCGGCGAAGCTGAAGGCGATTTGCCTGATCACCCGCGAGGAGATGCCGGTCTTCCCTGCCACCGCCTCGGGAGTGTAGCGGGCGTTCAACATGTGAACGAAGGCCTCGAAGCCTTCTGTCTTATCGGCGATGAAGGCGTGGTTGGCTTTCTTTCCGTTGATGATGGCCTGCGCCATGGCCAGTGCCAGATCAGCCTCGGCGCCAGGCTCGATTGCCAACCAGGTGTCCGCCCTGGCCGCCGTATTGGAGAGGCGCGGTTCGATTTGAACTACGGTGCCGCTACTATCCTTGAGCCTGCTGTTGGCCCGGATCATGCGCACCGGCGAGCCATAGCCGTCGAGCAGGGCACTACCGAAACTTAATACATAGTCGGCGTTTTCGATATCCAGGCCAGCATGGCCGATGGCTCCCTGGGTCAGAAAGATGGCGGCTTCGTATGCATCCTCGACGCTGGGTGTGCGGAAAAAGTTAGGTGAGCCGTAGACGGTTAAAAATCGCTGCAGCAGTTGGGCCACGGTGCCGTTGTCGTTAGGGGCAATGGCCGCCAAGGCGTGCGTGTCACCGGCTTGCCGGATGCCGGCCAGTTTTTCAGCCACCTCGGCGATGGCCTGCTCCCAGGAGACTGTTTGCCAGCGTCCCTGGCCGCGTTGGCCGACCCTCTTCAAGGGCGTCTGAATGCGCGTGGGTCCGTACAGCAGTTGCAGCCCGGAGATGCCCAAAAGACAAATGCCGCCGTCATTCAGGGGGTGACCCGGCGCTCCTTCTATTTTCACAGCCCGGTCATCGATTTTGCGGACGGTTATCCCGCACCCGCCGGGGCACAGGGTGCAGGTGGAGTTGACGTATGCGCTCTGGCCGTCGGGAGGAACCGGCGTCCAGGGCCAGTTCTGGGACCAGATGGAAAGGTCGTCGGTGAGTTTCCAGGGCAATGGCGACAGGGCCGTGCCCGCCGCGCCGCCGACGGCAAATGATAAAAAACATCTTCTGGAGAGTTGCATACGATTACCTCAACCTGCGTAGCGCATCGTTTGTATATTTGTAAGCGTTCACAGGGCACCGAATCTGCTGCCTTGCCGGGCCTTTGAGGTACCAAAGTACATCTGCTTTGCCCGGACGCCTTGCATA
>CAZGPF010000218.1:0-3263 GCA_964527275.1 uncultured Desulfosarcinaceae bacterium | reverse complement strand
TATGGAAAGGCCTGAAGGGCCGAAGATGAAGTGCTCTGAGTAGTTACTTTCCTTTTTGCGCGTAATTGGCTATAGGTTCTCAATAAATTAAGGCTTCAAGAAAATGATTTTTAGAAAGGCTATGGGGATAAGATAATAGTGCAGTATATCTCCCACCGGGAAGGGAGCCAAATTAGCGGAAGTGAACCATGCCCTATGATGAGATCGACCTGAAGGCGGTGAAAACCAACTCGACAATGGCGCGGGCCTCCAAGGTGACCGCCGACCTGGAAGGCCGGCCCCCTTGGCCGGGGATCTCCTTTGCCGACTTTTTAGACTCCCTGCCGGCCATCTTGCGCGCCAACGATCTAAAGGCCGTGGCGCGGGCCATAATGCATGCCAAAAGATATGGCCGGCCAGTCATCGCCATGCTGGGAGGACACGTCATCAAGACGGGGTGCAGCCCTATCCTGGCCGACATGGCGTCCAGGGGATATATCCACCATTTTGCCTCCAACGGCAGCGCTGCCGTGCATGATACCGAGTTGGCCGTCTGGGGTCACACCTCCGAAGATGTGGCCACCCACCTGGAGGACGGCAGTTTCGGCATGGCGGCCGACACGGCCCAGTTGATCAACGCCGCCGCCAGGAGGGCCGCCGACATCGGCGCCGGATTCGGCGAGACGGTTGGAGCGCTGCTGGTAGAGAAGAGGGCCCCGCATCTGGAGCGCGCGCTGCTGGCCAGATCATATCAGCTCAATATTCCCTATACCCTGCATGTGGCCTTGGGGACCGATATCGTGCACCAGCACCCCACGGCCAGTGGGGCGGCCATCGGCGAGGCCTCCATGCGCGATTTTCGTATTTTAGCCAACACGGTGACTAAATTGGGCCAGGGGGGGGTGGTGCTCAATCTGGGCAGCGCCGTTATCATGCCAGAAGTCTTTTTAAAGACCCTGGCCGTGGCTCGTAACCTTGGTCACCCGGTGTCCGATTTTACCACCGCCAATTTCGATATGCTGCAGCACTATCGGCCCACGGTCAACGTGGTGCAGAGGCCGGTGCTCAAGGGAGGCCAGGGGTATGCCCTGACCGGGCACCACGAGATCATGATCCCCCTGCTGGCCGCCACGGTATACGAGCTGGATCGTCGGGAGGCGCCCAAGGAGGCCTGATGTTTCGTGAAACCCTGGATCAGCACATAGAAGTCATGGGAAGCCTGGAACCGCTGGCCTCCCAAATCGAAACGGTGGGTGCACAACTAGCCGCCGCTATTGGCGGCGGAGGCAAAGTTCTGATATGCGGCAACGGCGGTTCGGCCGCCGATGCGCAGCATATTGCCGCCGAATTGGTCGGCCGGTTCGAAACCGAGCGCCAGGCCTTGCCGGCCATAGCACTGACCACGGACAGCTCCATTCTCACCGCCGTGGGCAACGACTACGGATTTGCCGATGTTTTTGCCCGTCAGGTGCGCGCCTTGGCAAGCGCCGGGGACATGCTTGTCGGGATCTCGACTTCCGGCAATTCGGAGAATGTGCTGCGAGGAGTAACCACGGCCCGTCAGCAGGGCGTGGGAACCATCGGCCTGCTGGGCTGTGATGGCGGTCGGCTCAAAGCCGCAGTGGAGCAAAACATCATCATCCAATGTCGGCGGACGGCCCGCATTCAGGAGGCCCACATTTTGATCCTGCACTTCTGGGCCGGGATGATCGAAGATCAGGTGGCCGGCAACCATTGAACGGCCCGGGTGATTTTATGAGCCAACCATTGTTAACGTTTGAAAAGTGCAAGGTGCTGGTGATCGGTGATATAATGCTGGATCGCTATCTGTGGGGAGACGTGCGCCGCATATCGCCGGAGGCGCCGGTGCCGGTGGTAAGGATGCGGCACACCACGGAAGCCTTGGGCGGTGCCGGCAACGTGGCTAACAACCTGGCCGGACTGGGATGCCCGGTAACCTTGATCGGCATCCGAGGCGAGGACAAGACCGCCGACTCCCTTTTGCACCTTCTGGACAGCGCGGGCATCCAGCATGAGTTGTTGGTCGATGCTTCCCGCGCCACCACCGCCAAAACCCGCATCATGGCCCATAAGCAGCAGATACTTCGCCTGGACGAGGAGCACGGCCACCATTTAGACGATGATCTGCAGCTTGACTTTAAACAGGCGGCTCTCCGGGCACTGCCCGATTGCCAGGTCGTGATTCTCTCCGATTACGGTAAGGGGATCTTCAGAACCCATGCCTTGACCCAGGAAATTATCCGCTCGGCGGCGGATGCCGGCGTTCCGGTATTGGTGGACCCTAAAGGAACCCGCTGGGAGCACTACACCGGCGCTACTTGCGTGACCCCCAACACGGCTGAGCTGGAGGCCTTTACCGGCAAGTCGTTGGCAGGAGATGAGGCCCTGCTGGTCTCGGAGGCCAGGGCCGCTCGCAAGGGACTCGAACTGGGATCGATTCTGGTCACCCGAGGAGAAGACGGCATGTGCCTGGTCGCCGAAGATGAGCAGCCGGTTTTGATCGCGGCCCAGAACAGGGAGGTCTATGATGTGTCCGGGGCCGGCGATACGGTGATCGCTACACTGGCCGCCTGCCTGGCCAGGGGGCTGCCCATGGACCGGGCGGCCAGGATTGCCAACCAGGCGGCCGGGATCGTCGTGGGCAAGCTGGGCACCCAGGCGGTACTCGCCTCGGAGCTGCTCACTGCGCTGAAGTACAATGATCCAAAGCGCTTCCATCCCTATGCCGCCGCCAAGATGATGGCTCTCGACGCGGCCATGGCCAAGGTGCGAGAGTGGAAGGCGGCCAGCGAATTGGTGGTATTCACTAATGGCTGTTTCGATCTGCTGCATCCCGGCCACATCAGCCTTTTGTATCAGGCCCGAGGCTTGGGCACCCGGCTGGTGGTGGGGCTGAATAGCGATGCCTCGGTGCGACGGCTCAAGGGGCCCCGGCGGCCTATTCTTGGTCAGCACGACAGGGCCGCCATGCTCGGCGCTCTGGCGTGCGTCGACCTGGTGGTCTGCTTTGAGGAAGAGACCCCCCTCGAATTGATTCGTAGCCTGCGGCCCGATATTCTGGTCAAGGGATCGGACTACCGGCCCGACCAGGTGGTGGGCAGGCAGGTGGTGGAGTCTTACGGTGGAAGGGTCGCATTGGTTGGGCTGGTCAAAGGATACAGCACCACGGGGATTACCTCCTTGATAACTGATCGCAACAGGCAATAATCGTAAGCGTTCACAGGGCACCGAATCTGCTGCGTTGCCGGGCCTTTGAGGTACCA
>CAZGPF010000217.1:0-3263 GCA_964527275.1 uncultured Desulfosarcinaceae bacterium | reverse complement strand
ATATGGAAAGGCCTGAAGGGCCGAAGATGAAGTGCTCTGAGTAGTTACGAAAATTATAGTTCCTCAATATCAAGTCTTAATACATCACCGTCGTCTCCTCGAACCGTGAACAAATCGCCTTAGGCCTATACGGTGGAAGTTTCGGCGGCTTTGCGGGCGGCGAATAGCTCGGCCTGCTTTGCGCGTTTAGCTTCCAGGCTGCCGTTGAAGAAATAGAACCAGTGCATACTCAGGAAATAGGAGTAGGCCCAGGTGCCGATGGCGATGATGACAAAGGCCTTGATGATATCCAGGGCAGATCCGTTCAATGAAAATCCGGGCACATAGCCGAACAGGAACGGACCAAGGTAGAGAAATTTGGCAAATTTGAATGACGACAGGGCGGTACGCCACATGTTAGCCTTGGCGATGGTAGCGCCGGCAAATGCTGCAATGCACACCGGCGGGGTGATGTACGAGTCTTAAGAGAGCCAATAGACGATCATGTGGGCGGCTACCTCGTTGACCCCCAGGTGAGTCAGGGCCGGAACGGCAACTACCGCGGTTACCAGGTAGGCCGCAGTCACCGGAACCCCCATGCCCAGCACCAGGGATGCCAGGGCGACGAAGGCAATTGTCAAAATCAAAGACCCGCCGGCCAGCTCGATCATTATATCGGCAAAGGTGAGCACCAGCCCGGAGTAGGTCAACACGCCGATGATGATGCCAATCACCCCCACGGTGGCACCGATCTTGAGGCTGCTCTCGGCCCCCTTGCGCGAGGCATGCACAAAACGTCTCAACTCCAGACCGACATCCACGCCCTTGGTATGTCGCCGCCAGGACACCAGAGCCGATGCCAGGATGCCGAGAAGCACCAGGATTTTCGGAGACAGGGCACTCTTGACCGCGTTGACGGTCTCAGGGCTCATGATTGCGCCTGATATGGAGATCAGATAGCCGCTGATAAGGACCACCGCCATGATCCAGACAAAGGTCAGATCGATGGCGGTCTCCTTGGTCTTGTGGCTGATGGCCACGCAAGTCGCCAGGCCGATGATGGCGGAGTAGGCGGGTGAATACCCGGCAAGCATAAAATAGGTTATGACCACAAGGGGCAGGGCATAGAGCCACTCCTCCCTAAAAATCTTCCCGGCGCCGTGGGCACTCCTTTCACCTTTGATGCCGTGAATCTTGGCTTCGAAGTGGACCATGGTGAAGACGCTGAAAACATACATCAGCGCGGGAAATATGGCGATGAGCATGATGCGCGAATATGGCAGGCCGGTAAGCTCGGCCATGATGAATCCGCCGGCGCCCATGATGGGCGGCATAAACATACCGGAGATGGAGGCCGCCGGTTCGATGCCACCAGCAATATGGGGCCGGAAACCGGCCTTTTTCATCATGGGGATGGTGAAGGCGCCGGTAGATACGGTGTTGGCGATGGCACTGCCGGAGATGGAGCCAAAGAGACCCGAAGCGATCACCGATACCTTAGCCGGCCCACCGGTCTTATGTCCCACGGCGGCCAGGGGAAAGTCGATGAAAAATTTCTGAGCCCCCGACGATTCGAGGAAGGCACCAAATAGCACGAATAGAATCACGTAGGTGGCCAGGACGTTGGCCATGATGCCGAAGACGCCGTCGCTTTTGTAAAAGATCGAAGTGCAGACCTGTGGAAAGGTATCGCCGGCATGAGAGAACAGATCTGGCATGTAGGAGCCGAAAACGCCATACAGCAGCATGAGGACTCCGATAATAACGAAGACCTGGCCCACCACCCGGCGGGCCGCCTCGATGCCGATCAGCACACCAACCATGGCCACATATTGATCTAATATGGTCTCGGCACCGGTGCGGTAGTTGATGGCTTCGAAGTTTACGATCCAATACCCTACCGAAAAAACCGAGAGGAAGATCAGAAAGTAGTCGGCCACCCGCATGGGTTTGCTCTTGGATTGATAGGTCAGAAACACCAGGATATAGGTGATAATAACGTAAATCCCGCGATGATACTGGGTGGCCGCCGGTTTTACTACTGCCGAGTAGGAGTAGAAAATCACCAAAGCGCAGGCCAGCACGTCAAAAACGATTTGTTCGTATCTATGCAGTTTCGCGTACATGCTTTACCTTCCCGTAACCATTTCGGGTTACATGGTCCCTTTTTCCTTCCAGAACTTGATCGCGCCGGGGTGCAGGGGAGTCACAATACCGGTAGTGCCGGCTTCGATGCTCATATTCTTAAAGGTTTTCTTCTGTGCCTTCATATGCGCCAGCCCCTCATCGGTATAGATCAAAGATAGCATAGTGTAGACAACATCGTCCGGTACCTTGCTGTTTGCGACCCACAGGGCACTGTCTTGAAAGGACGGGGAGTCCTTGTCCACGCCTCGGTAAGTACCGCCAGGCACGTACAACTTGGCGAAATAGGGATACTTATCGAAAAAACCGGAAGCCTCTGCATCGGCGGCCAGGTCGATCAGAGCGATATCGTTGGTCTGGGCCGCCATGATCACCGCGCCACTGGGAAAAGCGGTAAAGAGCCAGAAGGCATCCAGTTGCTTGTTACCAAAAGCGGCGGCGGCGTCGTTGTAACCCATGGCATTACGCTCGACTTTGTCCCACACGCCCAGGTGGCTGAAGAAGAGTTCGCAGTTGGCAAAAGCGCCGGAACCTGCGTTGCCCACACCCACTTTTTTGCCCACCAGGTCTTTAACGCTCTTGATACCGGAGCCTTGGCGGACCACCAGTTGAGCCGGCGCGCCATACAACCAGGCAACCGCCAGAACATCCTCATATTTTCGGGGGTCGTTCTTCATCATACCGTTGCGACCCAGGTAGACATGGCCGGAGTAAACGGTGCTGAACTGCTGTTTGCCGGCATTGGTCTTTCTGAGATTTTCCACGGAACCGGCGGAAGTCTGCGCCTTGACGGTAAATTCCTTGACGGCCTTGACGGGTTTATAGGTCTGAATACCATTGGCCACCACCTGGAAAGTGCCGCCTGCCGGCCCGCCGCCGAAGATGACACGTTTCTTGGCGAAGGCACCGGGCGCAAATGTCAATCCCACAGCCAGGACACAAAGGGTTACGACTGCTATTTTAAATAATCGTTGCATGGAACGCCTCCTTGGTTGGGTTAAAATGTTAAAAAAATTGTCGTTGCAGCTAGCAATCTTAAGGATATTCCCGGGAGATGCCCTCAAGAAGTCACCTCATGTCTAATATTTTTGTAACTACTCAGCGTAATGGCAAAAAGCACAAAAAAGCACGAACTATAA
>CAZGPF010000216.1:0-3263 GCA_964527275.1 uncultured Desulfosarcinaceae bacterium | reverse complement strand
GTTGAAGGAGCTGATCTGATTAAGGCGGCGGCGTTTTTAGGCGCGGGCATTTCAATGGGGCTGGGGGCCATCGGACCCGGCATCGGCGAAGGCATGGTAGCGGCCAAGGCATGTGAGGCCATTGGTAAGAATTCCGAGGAGGCCGGTTTGCTGACGCGTACCATGCTGGTGGGACAGGCGGTATCCGAATCGACCGGCATCTATGCCCTGGTAATTGCTTTGTTGCTGCTGTTCGTCGTCTAACGCCTGGGGTGGGACCGTGGAAGTCGTTCAAAATATCGCCTTGATCAGCATCAATGCCACCGCCGTGGTGCAGTTGGTCTCTTTTTTGCTTTTCATGGCGCTGTTTAATCGGGTCATGATCCGTCCCTTGCGTAAAATTATGACCGCAAGAGAGGCCCACATTCAAAAAGTGGGTGCCGATTTGACTGCCGCGGGAGAGACCTTTGAGCTAATCAGCGGGCAGATAAAAGAGGAGGAGACTCAGGCGCGTGCAACCGCTTCGCGGATCAGGGAAGAGATTGAAACTGCCGGCCGACAATCGGTGGCCGGTCTGTTGGATCAGACCAGGCGGGAGGTCGATGCCCTGCGCACTGAAGCCCAGTCGGAAACCGATCACAAAATAGCCGTCGCCCGTAAAAACATTCAAACCGAGGCGCAGGCACTTTGCGACATGATGGTCACCACTCTGCTGGCGCCGAGGAGCATACCGTGAAATCCTGCGCCGCCATTTACATACAGTGCATCGGCGTGGCTTTGATGGCCTTTGCCGGGCCGTGGGCCGCCGAGGTTTGGGCATCCGCGCCGGTATCCGCGCCCGAAACGGTCTTTGGCACCCAGTTACACCGCTCCACATGGGATTTGGCGCTGAACTACCTCAACTTCATCATCCTGGCGGCCTTGATCCTTAAGTATGCCCGCAAGCCGCTGCGTGACTTTTTGCACAATGAGAAGGCCAAGACCGTCCAAACCCTGGCACTCGTTGAGGAGCAAAAGCGCCTGGCCGAAGAGAAAATCCGTGAGGGTCAAATGCAGCTCCAGGCCAGCCAGTCGCGCCTGGACCTGATCAAGAAGCGCATCGTCGCCGAAGGCGAGCTGCGACGTGAGAAGATGATCGCCGAGGCCCAGGAGGAGAGCCGCTTGATGCTGGCCACGGCGCGCATAAGAATAGAGCACCAGATCCGCGAGGCCCACCATGCCATCCGCGCTGAATTGATCGATACGGCCTTTGAGAGCGCCCTGCGCAAACTGCCCCAAAAGATTACCGATACCGATCAACGGGCATTAATCCAATCGTGGGTCAATGAAGCCCAAAGAGTTAAGTAGAATTGTAACTACTCAGCGTAATGGCAAAAAGCACAAAAAAGCACGAACTGCAACAATTCTATCTCGAACTGTAACTGCTCAGAGTGCTTTAGGTTCGGTCATTCAGGTCTTTTCATAATAGCATCGCTATATGGAAAGGCCTGAAGGGCCGAAGATGAAGTGCTCTGAGTAGTTACGTAGAATTTAGGAAGGTGGAAGTAATTGACCCCACGTCATTTAAGGCTTGCCTGGCCGTTTCACGAGTCGACTGATTAGGTGGTGCAACACCTCTACCTTGAACAACCATCCCCAGATGGCCATAAGCAGCGCAAAAACAGACGCCATGACGACGATGATGCCGGCAGCGCCAATGACATGCGTGTTGTCGATCTCCTGCCTTAAAAGTCCATGCAGATACCACATAATGGCGGCCATGGGCACGCTGGCTGCGGCGGTCTTCAGATAGGTCCGGTAAACCGCGCCGGCACCGGCATTGCCGCTACGCCGATTCCAGACCGCAAAGAGAACCCAGGCCTGGATAAGGGCGGATACCGAAATAGCCACACCAATGCCAGGCACCCCGAATGCCTTGACCCCGATCCAATACAGAGGCAGGCTCAAGCACGCTGCCAGGGTGGCGTAGATGGCCGGCAAGAGTGTGTTTTGCAGGGCGTAAAACCCACGGTTAACGACGGTTTGCGCGGCAAAAGCCACCGCCCCCGGTAAGAGGCTGGCCAGGGCCAGGGCGGTCATGCCGGTGTCATGGCCGCTAAATTTGCCCCTCTCGAAGAGCAGGCGCACGATTTCATGACGCACGATCAGCACCCAGACCGATACCGGCAGCACCAGCGCCAGATAACGCAAGGTGCGGTTGAACAGCCGGTTCAGTTCGGTGAGGCGTTGTTCCGCCGCCAGACGGGCCATCTCAGGGAAAGAGGCCACACCGATGGCCTGACCGAAAAAGGCCACCAACAGCATCATGATCCGCATGGCATAGTCGATCCAGGCAATGGCGCCCGCAGGTAGAAAGCTACCGAAAAACTTAGAGAAGATCTCCGTGGAGAAGACCATGGTCAGCCCCAGCATCAGGGGCAGCGTCAGTAGCACATAGCGACGCAAGTCCGGGTGGCCCCAAGCCCAATTGGGACGGTAGCGCATTCCCGCTTTGCGCGCCCCCCAGACCTGGATGATAAAATTGCCCACCATAGCACCGATCAAAGCCCCCCACGCAAAGCCCTGGACTCCGATCCGGGGACTCAACAGCAAACCTGCTACGATGATACCCAGATTATAGACTATGGGTGCCAGGGCCGGAATCAGGAAACGTTTTTTTGCGAACTGAACCGCCATGAGCATGCCGCCGGCAAAGAAGCAGAGTTGGGCCGGCAGGGTAATACGGGTCATATGGACCGCCAGGGCCACAAATTGCGGGTCATCTCTTCCCGGTGCCAGCAACGGTACGATATGGGGTGCAAAGAGCATGGCCCCGGCTACGAGGAAGAGCAAGAGCAGTCCGAAGATCGTCAAGATGGTGGAAAAAATCTCCCAGCCCCCCTCTTCGTCTTCCCGGGAAAGGTAGCGCGCGAAGATGGGAATGAAGGTCACGGACAAAAAGCCGCTGGCCAGGATGTGGTTGAGGATCTCCGGCAGGATGAAGGCCAGGCGGTAGGCATCTACCGCCGCATCGGCCCCGGCGATAGTGGCGATGGCCATCTCCCTGAAAAGTGCGGTCACGCGGCTCAGAAAGATGCTGGCCATCATGATCAGGGCGGCGAGGCCTATTTTTGAGTGTGAACTCTGGTTCATGGCGCTGACTTTACGGTAGGGGCGCGGTTGCCATAATGCGATGCCAAAGCTCGATACTCCAACAACCGCGCGCTTGATAAAGTGAATTCAAACAAGCTGAGTAACTACTCAGCGTAATGGCAAAAAGCACAAAAAAGCACGAACTATAACGA
>CAZGPF010000215.1:0-3271 GCA_964527275.1 uncultured Desulfosarcinaceae bacterium | reverse complement strand
TATCCGGCACCCTGCAAACGCTTACAGTGCTGTAGCTTATCACCTCTTATGCACTGCAACCCCCCTGAACAGGTGCAGATATAGGCTGCAAGAAAATGTTTTGGCTATCTTTGCGGTCGGAGATATCGTGCACTATTATCTCCTCTCCCTAGGCTTACCAAAATCAATTTCTTAAAGCCTATAAAGAGATCTTAATAAAAAGTCAAGTAGTTATGGCTGCATCTGCTCCACTTGTGCAATATCGACCTCCACTGCGGCGAATTGTCCCAGGGCATCGATATGCACCACGACGCGGCCCCCTTTGCCGTAGCGTTCGAATATTCCCTCGACACCGACAAATGGTCCCTTAATCACCATCACCCGATCTCCCCTTGCGAATTGGCGGCCGGTGGAGACGGTTTGATCGGATGCCGCCATGATTCTCAGCGAGTCGATGTCCTGATCCGGCACGGGGACTGGTCCCGACTTCGTGGCCAGCAGTTCAACGGCCCCGACGGTCTTGACGATTGCCAGGTGGTGTTTGGCGGATAGGTCCGATTTGACGAACAGATACCCGGGAAAGAGCGGCACCCGGATCATCTTTTTGCGGTCTTTGCGCCGACTGGCAACGGTAATCCTCGGCAGAAAGACATCGATCGATTTCTTGAGCAGACCGTCGTTGACCACCTTTTCAAAGCGGCTCCTGGTATGCAGGGCGTACCAGGCCGCTGGTAGAATTATAGAGCTCATGAACTCCCTGGACCTTGATGTAATGCAGCCTAGACGGCTTGCATGACCATGTGGGCCGCGATCATGTGCGCATCCTCCACCTGCTGCATGTCGTGGCTCTGCGCCACGAATGCCAGGTCCGCGCGTTCGGCCAGGCGGCTTCCGACAAAACTGATAACCAGCGGTGTTCTGACTATGATCATGGTGGTACCCCCCTGTTACTTCGCGCTGATGCCGCCCAAGCCCAGCAGGTTGAATATGACGCTGAAACTGTAGTTGTCACGCTCGTCGTTATACTCGACCCGGTAGTCAAAATCCACCCCCCAGCACTGGCCCTGGTAGCTCAGGCCCAAGTTGTAGTCGATAACCAAATCGTCGAGCCGATTGTGCTCGATGCCGCCGCGCGCACGCCAGCGATGATCGATAAGACCTTCACCCACCAGGCCGATCGTATCAACCCCCTGGACGCTTGCGTCATCTTCGGGATCTGATTGACGCGTATAACGGTAGTCGATACTCAGTTTGTCCCCCCTGGGGCTCCATAGATTTACTGCGCTGTTAAAGCCTTCGATGCGATGATCATATGCCGACCAGTTGGCGTCTGTGTCGATTGCGATATGTCTGCCCGGAGTCAGGTCCAGTTCCGCCTTGATGTCGGTGTAAGGTTCGGCATGCTCCTCTTTGTACTTATTGATATCAAAGCTTTGGCTCAACTTGAAACGTAAAAAGGGCGTATAGGTGTATGCCGCGACCTGCTTGGCGGCTTGGCGAGGTGCCCGGGCGGTGAATGTATTGTTGACCCCATAGGTGATCAGATTTTTACGTTGGATGCGATCCAGGGCATCGAAATCTGGTAGTTCGGACTGCTCCTGCTCTGGAATGAATTGATAGATGACTTCCGGTGTGACGGTATGCTTGAGCCGGTCGCAGCCGGCCAGGTTGAAGTCGAAGATGCGGTAGACTTCGATGCTCGTATCGAGCTTGAGGTCGTAGATGGTCCGGGAGTGGTTCTCGCTCTCTTCGTCGGAATCATGCTCGTCGAATGCGGTGCGCCACGCCGTCTGGCGCAGTCCGGCCGAAGGTTCCAGGGTCAGGCCGCCGAAAAGGTCGAAGGGTTGGTAGATACGCGGGTAGAGATCGGCCCGTTGGGCCTGGGGACCGTCGAAGCGATGGAAGTTGGTGTAGCTACTGGTCAGGTCGTGATAGAAGGGTGTCTTTCCAATCTGCTGCTTGACGCCGTCGAAGCTGATCGTGGGCAGTTGCCGCAGGGTGTCGTCAACGGCCGCCTCGCGCCGTTTGACCACATCGTCATACCAGCGCAAATCGACATTGAAGGTGTAGCGCTTCCAGGACCGGTTGAGATTGAAGCGGTTCAGGCGTACCGCATCGTTATAGTCGTCTATCTCCCGTCCGAAGGTCCCTTGAAAGTAGTCCCGGGTCTGGCTAAAGCCGGTGTAGGCGGTCTTAAACTCGCGCAGGTAGTCTTGGTCGCTGACCAGGTCGAGGTCCAGTTTAGCTTTGAGACCGTTATCGAAGGCTTGATCGTGCTTCATGCGCAGCCAGTAGCGATCCTGATTGGTTCTCAGGTCGTCGTCATCCCCATAGCCCCACTGCTCGGTGGTCTCCCCAGTGCCGTCATCCACCTTCTGATCGTTGAATCCTTCGGCTATCAGCGTGCCCATAGTCTCCTGGCCCAGCACATAGCGGTACTCAATGCCGGTACGCAGACCGCGGTACGGCATAAAGTGGGCCCAGAGCGTGGCGTCGCTGCTGGGGCCGAGGGCCCAGAAAAAAGGCTGGATATACTCTGTGCCCCGGCGGTCGGAAAGTTCGATCCCGGCCATCAGCAGTCCGGTCTGGCGCTTCGATTTGACCGGAAAAATCAGAAAAGGGCTGTATAGCAACGGCATCTTGCCGGCCCACAAGGCCGTGTGCCTGGCCGTACCATAGCCTTCGAGGGTGATCCTGAAATCGCTACCGGTCAATTGCCAGTCGGGATCAGCGCCGTCGCAGGAGGTTAAGCGGACCTTTTTTGCCGTATAGGTTCGCGGCCCGGTTTTTTCAATCGTCTCGCCCGTCAGGTAGAGGTGGTTTTGGTGGAAGAAAACAGCACCCTCGGAGAGCGTACCGGTTTGCGTATCAAGGTTGAGTCGCAGCCGGGGCCCGGATAGTTTGTCTTGTCCCGACAATAGAAGCACATTGCCTTCGGCCAGGGCAAAACTGGTCTTGCGATTGAATTGTACCCTATCGGCGGTGAGGGTGTAACCCGCCTCTTCGATGCGCACATTGCCCCGGGCCACATAGGTCTGATTGGCCTGATCGTATTCGATGCGGTCGGCATCCACTTGCCAAGCTTTGGATGGGAATGCAGGCCGTGGCTCTTGAGCCTGAGCCAGAGAGGAAGCGCATACCATCAGCAGGCCGATGGCCAGCCAGCGATGCTTGCGATTGATGCGATAGTTAGCGTCTGGGTTCACGGTTCGGAGTTCATGGTGCATGACTTATGGTTCGAAGTGCATTGGTAAGCGTTCACAGGGCACCGAATCTGCTGCGTTGCCGGGCC
>CAZGPF010000214.1:0-3288 GCA_964527275.1 uncultured Desulfosarcinaceae bacterium | reverse complement strand
AATAGATAGACCAACGACAATCCATGCACCTCTTCTCCATCCTCCACGTCTTCGGTACCCTGCTGTTAGTCACGGGCTTTTCCATGGCCGCGCCGCTGATCTGTTCCCTGATTTATGGCCAAGGGGATTTTGCGGCCCTTCTGGTCTCCGCCGTGCTGACCATCACTTTGGGAGCTCCCTTGTGGTGGTACTTCAGGAAACACCTTGATCTGAGCATTAAAGACGGCATATTCATTGCCGCCTTCGGCTGGGTCCTGGTATCCGCTCTCAGCGCGCTGCCCTTCATGATCCATGGGGCCATCCCGGCATTCACCGATGCCTTTTTCGAGATGATGTCGGGCTACACTACCAGCGGGGCCACCATCCTGACCGACATTGAGGTTGTGCCCCACGGGCTGCTTTTCCTGCGTAGCCAGACCCACCTGATAGGCGGCATGGGGTTTTTGACCCTGACGGTGATCTTCCTGCCCCACGGCATGGGTGGGCTGCGCATCTTCCGGGCGGAATCATCCCCCGGCCAGGTAATAACCAAAGAGAAATTTCACGCCCGCAACCGCGATACCATGATCCGTCTGTGGATCATCTACATGGTGTTGAACCTGGCCCAGATCGTGCTGCTCTGTCTGGGGGGCATGTCCCTGTTCGACTCCCTGTGCCACGCCTTCGGCACCGTATCCACTTCGGGGTACTCGCCGTTGAATGCCAGCATCGGGCATTACGACAACGCCTATTTCGACTGGGTTATCATCATATTCATGTTTCTAGGCGGCATCACTTTCGTACTGTTCTACCAGATGGTGCTTGGAAATTGGCGCGCGGTACGGATCAATACGGAATTTCGTTGGTATGCCGGGCTGGTACTCTTTTTTTGCGCCATGGTCTCCTGGATATTGTGGAAGGAGAACACCTACGGCCTGATGGATGCCATCCGTCATGGAACCTTCCAGGTGACAAGTCTGTTGACCACTACCGGTTTCACCACGGCCGACTACGAACTGTGGCCCCAGGCCTCCCAGATGTTCCTCTACGCCGTCTGTTTTATTGGCGCCTGCGCCGGCTCCACGACCAGCGGCATCAAGATCGTCCACTATGTGGTGCTGTTCAAAT
Organism: uncultured Desulfosarcinaceae bacterium; assembly: GCA_964527275.1. Lineage (GTDB taxonomy): Bacteria > Desulfobacterota > Desulfobacteria > Desulfobacterales > Desulfosarcinaceae > JARRKU01. The sequence goes on along the minus strand of CAZGPF010000214.1, from coordinate 2,181 downwards.
TCATGTCGGCGGCCATCAAAAAGATCTTCTTCCAACCCATGTCCATCATCTCCGTGCGTCTGAACCAGCGCCCGGTGGACGATTCGATTATCCATCTATCGGTCTGCTATTTCATAGTAAATATCTTGCTGGTGCTGGCGGGCGGATGCGTGATGGTGCTGACCGACGATATGGACTATGTCACCGCCATGAGTTCGGTCATCGCTGCTCTGATGAACATCGGACCGGGCTTTGGCGATGTGGGGCCATCGGAAAACTATGCCTTCATCTCGGATGCGGGCAAATGGTTTCTCTCCTGGAACATGCTCGTCGGAAGATTGGAGATGTTCTCGGCTCTTGTGATCTTCTACCCCTCTTTCTGGAAACGCTAAAACAAGTTCCTGATTCCAGGTTTATAGTCCAAAGCAGGCAAGCACCTATGAGTGGTGCTGCCCAATCAAATTTGTAACTACTCAGCGTAATGGCAAAAAGCACAAAAAAGCACGAACTGCAACAATTCTATCTCGAACTGTAACTGCTCAGAGTGCTTTAGGTTCGGTCATTCAGGTCTTTTCATAATAGCATCGCTATATGGAAAGGCCTGAAGGGCCGAAGATGAAGTGCTCTGAGTAGTTACTCAAATTTTAAAATTGGTCCTTGCGGCGAAGGCCGGGGCAGGGGTGTTTTTAACCTGAGAAGAGTTTATGGACATCTTTGAGATGCATCGACTTACAAACCACGATTACGCGTTCGTTTGGCAAAATACGGGTGGCACCCACGGCAATTTTCCACTGTGCATCACGGAAAACGCCTCCGATGAGAATTTTACCATGAAAGAAGGGGTCTATCTTGAAGATCGGAATTCGCGTGATGGCAGATCCTTCGGCAGCCAGGATTTCCACGACCTCGGCATCAAACCCGTGAAGATGGGCCACTGACAATAATTCTCCCCGCCGGATGAATTTTAAAATCTCGTTGGCTGCCAGGATCTTCTTGTTCAGGGCGATATCCGAACCGCTGGTGGCGGCCAGCATCAGGTACTCCTCTTTGCTCACCAGGGAAATAGTCTTGTGCTCTTTGTGCTTGGAGTCGCCATTGCTGGTCTCCATCAGGTGCTTGGCCAGCATGCTGCTCATGATGTTGGTTTCGTTCTCACCGGTCACCGTGATGAAGGTATCCATGTCGGTCAGTCCGGCCAGGTTAAGGGCTTCGGCATCGGAACCGTCGCCGTGCAGAACCTCGGCATGGTCGAGGCGCCGCGAGAGTTCAGTGGCCCGGTTTTCGTTTTTTTCAACGATCTTGACCTGCACCTCCCTGCCCATCAGCTCGGCCACCCGAGAGCCAATCAGGCCGCCGCCCAGGATCATGACACGGTGACGGTGCTGCTGTTTGACGCCGAATAGCTTCATCAATTTGGGAAGATCCCTTTTGGACGCCATGACCAGCACCTGGTCGTGGGGCAGGATTTCATGATCCCCGCCGGGCAGGATGGTAGTAATCCCGCGTGCAATGGCCACTACACGAAACGCAATGGCGCTATGTGTTTTAGCAATTGTTTTCAGATCCTGGTTGGCCAGGGGTGACGATTCGTGGATGCGGGTGGCCATCACCTGGGTCTGGCCGTCGGTGATATCGATGATCTCATTGCCGGCCGTTCGTTTTACCAGCCGCACGATCTCCTGGGCCGCCAACTCTTCGGGATGGATGATCAGATCGACCTTCAGATCCACGGCCTTGAACAGGGAGTCTTCGCTGCCGAAATCGAGTGATCGTACCCGCGCGATCTTCTGGGGAATGCCGAACCGGTCGGCGATCATGGCCGCCAGCATGTTAACGGCGTCATTATCCGTGACCGCAATCAGCACATCGATTTTGCTCGCGTTAGCTTCCCGCCAGCAGTCGATGCTCATTGCCGAGCCTTGAATAAACCGGGCGTCCAGATAGCCGTCGCTGTCGCGAATCACCTGTCTGTCCATTTCGATGACGGTAAGGGCATAACCTTCATGGACCAACCGTTTGGCCAGGTAGGTGCCGATACCGCCGAGACCCAGAATCAGGATCTTTTCCATCGATGGTTTTTTCTTGCCCAGCATGAACAGACTCCATTTTATGAACTCTAAGGCATGGACGCCGGAAGGTAATATATGAAGTAACTACTCAGAGCACTTCATCTTCGGCCCTTCAGGCCTTTCCATATAGCGC
>CAZGPF010000213.1:0-3292 GCA_964527275.1 uncultured Desulfosarcinaceae bacterium | reverse complement strand
ATGCAAGGCGTCCGGGCCCGCAGATGTACTTTGGTACCTCAAGGGCCCGGCAACGAAGCAGATTCGGTGCCCTGTGAACGCTTACACAAATACAATTAACAACAAGGAGGTTCAAGCAATGCCTTACAACGCAGTAGAAATGGCAGATTGGCAGATTTCAGAAGCGGCGGAGAAGAATATGCCCACCCCGGATGCGTGGTGCGAGAAACTGGGTCTCGAAAAAGACGAGATGCTACCCATGGGCCGCCTGGGCAAGCTCGATTTTCTCAAGATCATTAATCGTCTGCAGGACAAACCCGACGGAAAGTACATCGAAGTTACGGCCATCACCCCCACCCCCCTGGGAGAGGGCAAGTCAACCACCTCCTGCGGCCTGATGGAAGGTCTGGGCAAACGCGGCGTGAACGTCGGCGGCGCATTGCGCCAACCCTCCGGCGGACCTACCATGAATGTGAAAGGCACTGCGGCCGGCGGCGGCAACTCCCTCCTCATTCCCATGACCGAGTTCTCCCTGGGCCTCACCGGCGACATCAACGACATCATGAACGCCCACAACCTGGCCATGGTGGCCATGACTTCGCGCATGCAGCACGAGCGCAACTACAATGACGAACAACTGGCGCGCCTCACCGGCATGCCGCGTCTCAACATCGATCCCACTCGCGTGGAGATGGGCTGGATTATCGACTTCTGCGCTCAGGCGCTACGCAATATCATCATCGGTATCGGCGGCCGTTTCGACGGCTTCACCATGCAGTCCAAATTCGGCATCGCGGTTGGTTCAGAGTGTATGGCCATCCTGTCGGTAATCCGCGACCTGGCCGACCTGAAAGAGCGCCTCAACAACATCACCGTGGCCTTTGACAAGAGCGGCAAACCCGTCACAACCGGTGACCTGGAAGTAGGCAACGCCATGACGGCCTTCATGCGCCAGACCATCAACCCCACCATGATGTGTACGGCAGAGTACAACCCCTGTCTGGTGCACGCCGGACCTTTTGCCAACATCGCCGTTGGCCAGAGTTCCATCATCGCCGACCGCGTGGGACTGAAACTATTCGACTACCATGTCACCGAATCGGGGTTCGGCGCCGACATTGGCTTCGAGAAGTTCTGGAACGTCAAATGCCGCTTCTCTGGACTCAAGCCGCACGTTTCGGTCTTGACCACCACCATCCGCGCGCTGAAGATGCACGGCGGCGGCCCCACGGTCGTGACCGGCAAAGCCCTGCCAGATGAGTACACCCAGGAGAACTTGGCATGGGTGGAAAAGGGCTGCGCCAACATGGTTCATCACATCAACACCATTCGCAAGGCCGGCATCAACCCGGTGGTCTGCATCAACCGCTTCTACACCGACACCGACGCCGAGTGCGATGTCATCCGCAAGGCAGCCGAGGCTGCCGGCGCCCGCTGCGCCGAATCGAAGCATTGGGAGTTAGGCGGTGAGGGCGCTCTGGAATTTGCCGACGCCGTCATTGACGCCTGTAATGAAGAGAACGATTTCAAATTTCTCTACCCGCTGGAGATGAAGCTGCGCGACCGCGTGGACAACATCGCCAAGGAAGTTTACGGCGCCGACAGCGTCTCCTGGACCCCTGAGGCCGAGTCCAAGGCCAAGATGCTCGAAAACGATCCCAAGTACGCCGACTTCGCCACCATGATGGTCAAGACACATGAGAGTCTCAGCCACGATAAGACCATCAAAGGTGCGCCCAAGGGTTGGACACTGCCCATTCGCGACGTTCTGATCTACTCCGGCGCCAAGTTCCTCTGTCCTTGCGCCGGCACCATCAGCCTGATGCCGGGTACCGGCTCCAACCCGGCCTATCGCCGCATTGACGTCGATCCGCAATCCGGCAAGGTAACCGGTCTCTTCTAAGAACGCGACCACTACCTCAACTCACGAACGCCCGGGCTTCGGCCTGGGCGTTTTTTTTGAATACAGAGCGGGTCAGAAAAGTGAAGTAAAAACCAGGGAGCTCGGTCGGGTTATGCGTGCTGGAGCATGAGAGCTGGATGGGGCTTCAAATCTTGATATGGCCCGCATTCAAGGCGTCGAGAATGGCGTCGCCAAAGGCTTCAAACTGCCAGGGGCGAAGGCCCGCAACGGACGACAAGCCCTGCTCCCTCGAAGGGTTCTCCACGGCGATGGCGTGGATCAAGGCGCGGTTCAACACCAGGGCCGGGTCGAGTTGAAGGCGCTGGGCCTGTTTGTCGCGCCAGGCGCGCAACACCTTGACCCTGGCCGGCACCAGCCTGGATACCCTCGGAGATCGCCGGCGAGGATAGGTGGGCAGTTGGCTGCGGGGAATGCCGCGAGCGTTGCGGATAGCCTCCATCACGGCCTGGGCATACATGTTAAACTGCCTGGGACTGAGCGCCCGGCTCTCCCGCAACTTCTGCATACTAGTGGGCTGTTCCACGGCGATTTTTCCCAGCACCGCATTGGAGATGACCTTGAACAAGGGACGGTCCTTCTGACGGGCGATGGCGCTGCGCACCTGCAACAAGGCTTCCAATACCGCCAGTTGCCGTGGCCCCAGACGCCCGGCACCCTTGAATTTCAGGAACATCGGTCCCGGGTTCTCTTCGGCCGGGCGGACTTCGCTCAACAGATGGCACTCCTCGGCGACCCACGTCAGGCGTCCTTTAGCTTCAAGCTCCTGGGATATCGCCTTGGCCATGGGCACGAGATAGGTAACATCTGAAGCCGCATAGGTGAACATCTCCTGCGGCAACGGCCTCTGTGACCAATCCTTTTTTTGGTATCTCTTGTCCAGCCCCACGCCGAAGCGTTTGGCCACCACGGCTTCGAGACTGGTCTCCTTGCATCCCAGAAACATGCTGGCCAGTTGCGTGTCGAACAAATTGTTGATGCGGATGCCAAAATCCCGGTAGAGAGAGCGCACGTCGTAATCGGCACCGTGAAACACTTTACAGATACGCGAGGATTCAAACAGGGGTTTGAGGGCCGCCAGGTCGGGGATGCGCAGGGGATCGACCACTACCGTCTGGCCATTGGCCGCTATCTGGATGAGGCACACCTTCTCCTGAAAGTGAAACATGGAGTCGCCCTCGGTATCCACGGCCACGATTTCAGCCTGCATGGCCGTGCGCATAAACCGCTGCAGAGACTCGCCGTCACTGATAATATCGTAATCCGCCGCTGGCATCGGCCGGCTATTTTTTGCTTGACCCACGAGGGTATTTCTCCTACTGCAATTGAGCTAAACGGTATGTAACTACTCAGAGCACTTCATCTTCGGCCCTTCAGGCCTTTCCATATAGC
>CAZGPF010000212.1:0-3298 GCA_964527275.1 uncultured Desulfosarcinaceae bacterium | reverse complement strand
AAAAAAAAGAGACCCGAGATGACTACTCAACCCGATCTGGGTGTTGATATCGGCGGTTTGAAGCTTCGCAATCCGGTGATGACCGCATCCGGCACCTTCGGCTACGCAAAAGAATTTCAACCACTGGTGGATCTGAACCGCTTGGGCGGTGCAATCGTCAAAGGCCTCTCTTTGAATCCTTCCAAGGGCAATCCGCCACCGCGTATCGTCGAAACTCCATGTGGCATGCTAAACGCAATTGGTCTGGAAAATGTCGGGCTGGATACCTTCATCGAGAAGAAGGTGCCCTTTTTTAGAAGGCTAAAAATTCCCGTGCTGGCCAATATTTATGGAACCGAGGTGGCGGCATATGCCCAACTGGCCGAACGGCTCAATGATGTCGATGCGGTCGCCGGCGTGGAGGTCAACATATCGTGTCCCAACGTCAAGGAGGGCGGGAGCGCTTTTGGATCGGACCCCTTGACGGCCCATCAGGTGACAGCGGCGGTCCGCGCCGCATACCATGGCCATGTGATGGTCAAGCTCTCTCCCAATGTGACCGATATTGCGTCGATTGCCAAAAGCGTCGAGGATGCCGGAGCCGATGCGGTATCCCTGATTAACACCATCACCGGCATGGCCATCGATATTGATACCCGTAAATCAAAAATTGCCAATATCACCGGCGGACTCTCCGGGCCGGCCATCAAGCCGGTGGCAGTGCGCATGGTCTGGCAGGCGGCCCGGGCTGTCTGTGTGCCCGTGGTGGGCATCGGCGGAATCATGAGCGCCGAAGACGCCCTCGAATTCATCATTGCCGGGGCCTCGGCCGTTCAAGTGGGCACGGCCAATTTCGTCAATCCCAATACCACCATGGAGATCATCGACGGCATCAAGCAGTACCTGGTCGCGCACAAGATACCCGCCCTGAAGGATTTGATCGGCACCCTGGCATAGGTTAGGGCCCCTTATTCAAAGTAGGCGGCCAGATCACGCGAGACAACTTTGAGGGTTTTTCCTACCGCCTTGTGGACAGCCTCATCATAGGTCAGATGGGCTGCACGGGAATGCTCTGAAATCTTTCCCAACTCAGAGGCCGTTGCGGTATCCAGCATCTTCAGCGCAATTGAGGCCCGCGCAAATTCCCATCCAGGGTTGTTCAACTCCACGGGCTTGACCGCGACCTCTCCCGTTACTACAAGGTCTGCCCCATCCCTGTCGCCCATCAGCGCAATACCGGCAGCGTTCAGTGATTTGGCTATGCCGCCTCTTACCTCTTTTGCGTATGCGCCCCTTATCTCTATAAAAACACGCATGCTTGCCTTCACCCGGGGGATATCATTAAACACCCGCTTGATGTCATACGCCGTCGGTACACTGTTATCAAATCCAAGGACCCTTACGCGGCTGACGAGGACTTCCCGCTCCGTCCAGAGCCTAAGCACTTTTTTAAGGGTCACGAATTTTACATAACGACTGCCGGTCGAGTCGAGCAGGCCCAACTCACCGACTATTCTACTGTCGATAGCGCTTATCTCACTCAGCCAGTTTTTTCGGGCCTGATTTTTCTCAAGGACTGCAAGGGCGTTAAACTCCCCGGTTTCATCATTGAGCCAGGTCCGCTCAACCCGCACCCCCGTAAGCTTCACCGAAGAGCTGACTTGAATATCTGATTCGATACTGCGCATGAAGGTTTCATTTCCGGCCGCGTCCAGAATCGAGCTTGCCCTGCTGTAGGTATCACTGGCGACTCTGGATTCAAAGATGCGCGCCATCTCGGCGGCGGCCCGGTTGCGTGCCTCGGCCTCCGACTGACCGGCACCCCGCGCTGTGAAGTAGGTTGATGACGGATACTCTGCAAAGTGCCGCTTAACGGGCGCATTTTTATAGCATCCTGAGAGCAACAGCATTAAAGCCATACATGCCAAGATCGATTTTATCATAAGTTCAGTTCCTAACTTCGGCCTAATATAACGACTCATAGAGGATAAATCTCGTCTCGCCCGCCTTCAGGCTCACAGTCTGCACCGGTCTCGCTCCCCAGCCGCACTCATCGACAAAGATGTCATGCTTTCCCGGGGGGAGGAATATGCGGCTGACATATATCTCACCGGGCAGGGTCCGCCATGTCCTGGTATCCGCCCTCTCAATAAGTATGCTGGCAAAATTTAGCAGCCCGCGCTGCAGTTCGTTCTTCGCCAGCTCATCGGTTACAGCCCTCCTCACCGCAGCCCGGGCAATGGTCTTTACAATCACCCTTGCCTTGCGGTCTTCGAGGTTTTTCACGGCGATCTTATTAATATCCTCGACAAGCTCCGTTTTTGCCTGCTTGCGTATCGAACCGGTTTGCGCAATTACCGTACTCTGGCGGCATCGCGGGGCAGTGGTCACATACCTTGGGAAGGCAAGCGTGATAATCCCGTTCCTGGTGTTGATTATGGTCTTGTCCTCTACCTTGACCGGAGACTTCCCCTTGAAGTGAATGAGAACCACCTTGCCGAGCTTTTGCACATCTCTTTTTTTCAGGTATTTCACATGGCGGTATTTCCTGAAAAGATGCCGTATCTCGTCACCGCGCTTTGTCTCATCGGCAAGACGGAAGAGATCCTGTAGAAGGATGCGCGGCATGGGCGTCCCGTAATACTTGCCGTAGTCCTGATAGGCATGGAATGACTTGAAATAGTCTATATAAGCCTCGTCAAGATTGCGGTCGGCTTCATACAGCATACCGCTGATATACCTGCCGAAGGCATCCTCTTTGTAGACGTTTTTTTCGTCATACTTGGCGTTCAATGCAGTCAATAGTGTATCAAGGCGCCTGCACTCCACGAGGGCGTCCTGGAATTTTCCGGATTGCAGGTAGTTAAGGCTGGAGAAGAGATTTATAAGGGCCTTCTCGAAGTCCTCCCCGGCGTAGGGTTTGGTGTAGTCATTGAGGAGGAAAGATGCTGCTTCGAGCGTCAGGCTCCTGGTCCATAGTTTCTGGGCGAGCTCCTCGGCCCTATGCAGATACTGGTTGCTCTGCTCATATTTGCGGCACATCATATTTACCATCGCGGAGTCCATAAGGTATATCAGCTCCGCGTTCATGCCGTAAGATCGTCTGTTTTTTTTCAGGTACTCAACGGCAGCGGTACAATTACCAGACCGCATGTGATTACCCAGTGTTTGGTAGTCCAGACCCGCAGCGCATCCAGATATGACAAGCGCTAATAGAATGAGCAGGAAAATTTTTCGCATCTTCCTCCTTTAGAAACGAAAAATCTGAGTAACTACTCAGAGCACTTCATCTTCGGCCCTTCAGGCCTTTCCATATAGC
>CAZGPF010000211.1:0-3337 GCA_964527275.1 uncultured Desulfosarcinaceae bacterium | reverse complement strand
GCTTCATGGCGCGCACTACAGGGCTGGCACTCTCTCCTACAGGCTGCCCCTGCTAGGAGATCACAGAAGTGTCGCTATTATTAAACCAGAGGCTGCCTAATCAACGACCGCTGGGCGGCGATGCCCCTGGCCGCAGCCAGGGCGCTGGCCGGTGTGGTGATGTTGGCGACGCCATAGGCGATGGCCGCCTTGCGGATTAGGCTGTCATCTATCTGGCCTTGACCAACGGTGGGGGTGTTGATCACCAACTGCACCTTGCCGTTTTTGATTTCGTCCACCAGGTTGGGACGGCCAAAGCCCAGTTTGCGCACCAGTGTCGCCTCAATGCCGTTTTTAGCCAGGACCTCAAGGGTACCCCTTGTAGCCATCAGCGCAAAACCGTGTTCGTGAAAAATGCGGGCCGGTTCCAAGATGCTCGCTTTGTCCTCATCGGTTACCGTGATCAGCACTGTGCCCCGCGTGGGTAAAGGGGTGGCCGCTGCGGCAAGGGCCTTGAAATATGCCTCGCCGAAATCGTCGGCAGTGGCCATTACCTGTCCGGTGGCGCGCATTCGCGGCCCCAGGAGCGGGTCCATATGCGAAAAAACATTAAACGGGAAGACCGGGGCGCGCACCCCCACTAATCGAGGTGTCGGCACGTCGATTGCAAGATCGTCCAGCGATTGACCCATTACTATCCTGGTTGCCGCAGCAGCCAGGGGAAAACCGGTACAGCGGGTCACGAACCCCAGGTTTCTGGATATGCCCAGGCCGGCCTCGAGCAGGTAGACGGTGTCGCGGTAAATGGCAAAGCGTATGTTGACCAGTCCGAGAATGCCGAGGCAGAGGGCAACTTTGCCGCAGTACGCTTCGATAGTCTCCATATGCCGAGGGGCGATACTGTAAGGCGGCAGCACACAGGCCGAGTCGCCGGCATGCACGCCGGCCAGCTCGATATGCTCCAATACGGCTATGGTGCGCGCCGCCTGACCATCACAAAGAACTTCGGCCTGAGCCTCGATGGCAAACGGCAGAAACTGCTCTACCCAGGCCTTGTTTGCGGAATCGACGCGTGTCGTTTCCAGATAGCGATCCAGGCTGGCCTGGTCGTCGATCATAACAGGGTTGGCCCGCGCCGCTTGCCGGGGCGTATGGATCGATAGCGGGTAGCCTGTCTCGTTTGCGCTTTGCCGCGCGGCATCAGCCGAGTCGACGAGCATCGCCATGGGCTGGGGGATACCCAAGGTTTTAATTTGCGCTCGAAAACCAGCCCGCTCAGTTAATCTCGATATGGCGGCCGCCGGGGTCCCCAGGAGGGGGATCGCGGACGATTCCAAAAGTGCGCTGAAGGCATAGACTTTATGGCCGGCGAATTGGGTGATTACGCCATCAGGCTGCTCGCGGTCCAATATGGCCCGCAGGCTTTCGGCATCCAGGGGCTCGCAATAACAGCGCGCAGGGGTGGCATGCCCCGTAGCGGCACCGGCAGCATTGCAGTTGACGATGATGGGTGTATAGCCCAAATCCTTGATGGCCGCGGCCGCATGATAGATGCCGTAGTCTTGTTCGCCGCCGTTGCCGATGACATGGGGGCCGTTGCCCAGTATGACGATCTTCTTATCGCCGGCAGGAGGGGGCGGGCTCTTGACCTGGCTAAAAGTGCTGAACCCAAAAAGCTCATCCGGCGAAGTCGCCCACGCTCTCTGAATGTCAAATCGGGAAAGATGCCGTTGCAGTTGTCTGGCCGTGATGTTCAGCAATTCGGCCAGGTCGTGATGGCTGAATCCCAGGGCTTTGGCCCTGACCAGCAGATCGTGGGAGGGGCGCTCGCTCTTCTCGGCTTCCAGCCTTAAGGAGAGGTCGGCCACTTTTTTTAACTGCTCGACAAACCAGGGCGCCAGGTTGGTTTTCTGTATGATCGCGTCGCTTGCCGCCTGCTCGCGCAAGGCTAACAAGATGATCTCTATTCGTCGGCTGCAAGGCGTGGCCAGTCTAGCTAAAAGATCATCCAGGCCGTTGTGAGGTATGCGCTTTGCCTGGCCCCACAATCCCTGACCCTCAATGCTGTCGGCACCGGCGGCCTTTTGCAAGGCCTCAATGAAGTTGGTGCCGCAGCCCATTTTTTGGCCCACAGACTGCATTTTAGGATTCAGGCGACCCAGGCGGTCGGCCACCCCCTCAAGCTGTTCAAAATCCCAGACCGGGTATTTAACGGCCACTATTTTTTGATTTGGAGGCACATTTTCGGGGCGCGGCAATCCCCGTGGAAGGTCATCCCATGACAAACCAGCCGCCAGAAGAGTGCAGAGCCGGGCAACGGGCATGCCGGTAACACGGGCAATCAGTGCGGAAGCTCGCGTGTAGCGCGGGTGCACCGCCAGGACCAGTGGCTTGCTGTGCGCGGGGTGGTGGGCGAACCGTATGGTGGCGCCGCCGACAATGTTCAGGTGCTCGGCGATGGTGGCGGCATGGTCGGCAAGTCCGGTTTGCATGCTCGGGCTTAATGTTTGGGCCGGACAAACCCCCACGGCATCCCCAGAGTGTACGACGACCGTGTCCATGTACTCTACACTGCCCACAAGGCAGGCCCGTCCCCTATTGTCGCGCAGAATTTCGATCTCGACCTGTTGCCAGTCGGCCAGGGAGGCCTCCAGCGTGAAATTGGCCTTGGTTTCGCCGGAGAATGCCGCAGCCGTGGCATGCAGTTCATCTTGATTGTAGACCAGGGCTCCATCAGGCAGTTGGCGGACGTCGTCACAGCGCACCACCACCGGAAATCCCAGTTCCCGGGCTTTAGCCGTGGCCTTGTCTAGCCCCTCGATGGAAAATATGGGCGGCGTTGCCAGTCCGATGGGCGTCAAGGACGACTGCAAAATTTCGCGGTTGAGAATGGCCTCCAGAGTCTGGTTGGAAGCTCCCCATATTTCCGGTCGCTCTCGTCCCGGGGCAAGGTCGGCGGACAATTGAGACACCAGGCGCAGGCCGCGCCGACCGCCAAAAAGAGGCAGGATGGCGTCCGGTCGCTGAGCATCGATGATGGCTTCAATGCCCTCCCTGGTCAAAGGTTCGATAGATGTATGCGCGGACCAGGGGCCGTCATTGACCACGCAATCGGGATTTGTATTCACCACCATGAGGCGGCAGCCCAGGGCGTCCAAAGCCCGGCAGGCTTCCACAGCCCCTTCGTCGCACTCTCCAGACTGTCCGATGCCGGTAGGACCAGCACCGATGATCACGATTTTCTTAGCGCTCAGATCGGACATGCTCACTTTCTCTCTCCCTCTTGCTCCTTGGAATAAATATTTGGTTCATCTCCAAATTGTGATGGCAATCTTTCCACAATACCGAATTAAATCAT
>CAZGPF010000210.1:0-3351 GCA_964527275.1 uncultured Desulfosarcinaceae bacterium | reverse complement strand
CTATATGGAAAGGCCTGAAGGGCCGAAGATGAAGTGCTCTGAGTAGTTACATTTATTTTTGCTTTTGTCTATTAGCCCAAACCCGTGACACACATAGTGGTTATTAATAATATATTATATGGATATAATTATCAAAATACGATTATTGGTCACAGATAAAACACCCTTTAGAGGTGCCTATTTATGCGGCCTGTTGTACGACGCAAACACACAATGGAGAGGTTGGCCAGCCATGGCGGATTAATCCTTGTTGATGCCCGGCTTAATTCTAGGCAGCTTAAAAACCAGCTCAACACTTATTGAGAGCATTGACTGTTTCGATCCCATAGTCTCACACGCTGATAATGGTTGGGCTGATTATGAGCCCGGTGCTCTATTAAGGAGATGGAAAATATCAGCTATCATGTGACCGCAGCCGACATCGATAAGGCGTTGCCTTTCGCCACTATTGAGTCGTGATTGAGATGCCGTGTAAAAACCCCAACCTGTTGTTTGCGGTTCCGTGAAATCCACATATATCTTGCGCTTAACAGCTATTCATGCTAATTTTCGCGGATTATGAAGCAGTATGTGATTGATGAACTCAGGCCAGTTGACCATCGGAAGCTCAAGCAATACCTTGATGACTGTTATGCGGCCCCTGGGTTTGAAAATCTCTACTGGTTTCAACTGGATGGAGCCGTGGCCGAGGATAAACAGAAGGCACACGCTAGATGCGGGCCGCACTATTTTGCACTGGAGCTGATGTCCGACCGACTGATTTGTGAACTGCTCGTCCGTACCAACCAGCGGGTCAAATGTACCTGTATCCAGTATGCCTCCGAGCGCCAGCGTAATTGGCTGATTCAAGCCATCGATACCGTTTTTAGAAAATTGGAAATTATAGCCTGAGGGCCTTCTCGATGATCAACCCCGGGGCACGGATGAACTCACCATGGCGTTGAGACTGAATATTAAAACGGTATTGCATCGCTTGCATACGGTTATCATCCTTTCCTGGACGATGTTGGGGACGGCCATTTTCGGGATTATAGCCATTGGCGTCTCCCTGCGCTCCCAAACCGGTGACGGCGTGCATCTGGTCGGCCGCGTCTGGGGCCGGAGCATCCTGTGGGTCAGCGGAATTCGCCTCATTATCAGTGGATTGGATGCCGCGCAGTCTGAGCGCGCATGCATATACATGGCCAATCACCAGAGCAATTTCGATATTCCCGTCTTGTTGGGCGGACTACCGGTTCAATTTCGCTGGCTTGCCAAGGCGGAGCTGTTTAAGATACCCATATTCGGTCGCAGCATGCGCGGTGCCGGCTACATCAGCATCGACCGTTCCGACCGTGTTGCCGCGTTTGCAAGTCTGGAGCGTGCCGCCGCTACCATCCGCAGCGGCACGTCGGTAATGATCTTTCCAGAAGGAACTCGCAGCCGCGACGGGGTGCTGCTACCGTTTAAAAAGGGCCCCTTCGTCTTAGCTGTCGATTCCGGAGTGCCCATTGTGCCCATCACGCTTTGCGGGACCCATGCAATGATGCCCAAAGGGCGGTGGCTGATCCGCCGCAGAGACGTCCAGGTAAATTTTCTGACCCCCATCGAGACCTTGGGATATACGCGCAAGACCAAGGAGCTTTTGATGGATCGTGTGCGCACATCCATGCTAGACGATCTGTCCCGCGGCAACTGTGGAGGCCGTGATGCTTAAATTGATTCCCCTGGGCGGTTTGGGTGAGATTGGTCTCAACATGCTGGCCGTCGAGTATGAAGAGACGATTTTTGTCCTTGATGTCGGTCTCATGTTTCCCGAAGACGATATGTTGGGAGTGGACTATGTGATCCCCGACATGACCTACCTGAAGCAGAGGCGCGACAAGGTTGCCGGCATCGTCCTGACCCACGCCCACGAGGACCACATCGGCGCGCTGCCCTACCTGCTCAAGGATGTGGCCGCGCCTGTTTTCGGCACTCCCTTCACCTTGGGCATGGTGCGCCACAAACTAGAAGCACACGACCTGATGGCAATCGCCTCTCTGCATGCCATCCACCCCAGGGAGACCTTGAAGATCGGTCCCTTCGAACTCGAGTTCATCAGGGTCAACCACAGCGTGGTGGACGGCGTGGGAATTGCCATTCGCACGCCGCATGGCACCGTGGTACATACCGGTGATTTTAAAATGAGCCCCTCTTCCATCGATGGAATGACGACGGATATCAGCAAATTTGCCCGCCTCGGCGAAGAGGGAATTCTGGCGCTGCTCTCCGATTCCACCAATGTTGAGAGCAAGGGCTATACAGTTTCCGACCGTGAGATCGGGGATAGACTAGGCCGCATCTGCAGGCGTTGTCGCGGCAGGATTATCGTGGCCCTCTTTGCCTCCAACATCGGCCGTATCAGGCAGATCGCCGATATTGCCAGCCGGCGCCGGCGCAAAATCATTTTCAATGGCCGCAGCATCGAAGTTTCGGTGCGCATCGCCCGCGAGCTAGGCTATCTGAAGATGCCGCCGGGCATGGAAATCGAAATCGACGAGTTGGACCAGTACCCCGACGAGGAGATCATCATGGTGACCACCGGAAGCCAGGGCGAACCCATGTCGGCCCTGGCTCGCATGGCGGCGGGCACCCATAAACAGATCAAGATCAAAGCCAACGACACGGTAATTCTCTCATCCAAATTCATTCCCGGCAATGAGAAGGCGATCGCCAAAATCATCAATGATCTTTACAGGCGCGAGGCCAATGTAATCTATGAAAAGATCGCCCAGGTCCATGTATCGGGCCACGCCTTCCGGGAAGAACTCAAGCTGATGCTGCGGCTGACCAAGCCCCAATATTTCATCCCCGTGCACGGCGAGTACCGGCATCTGGTTCTTCATTCCCGGCTGGCCGCAAAGCACGGCATTACCAGACAAAATATCCTCCTGGCCCAGAACGGACAGGTGATTGCATTCAATGAGGGGGGCGGCATGATTCGGGAGACCGTTCCCACCGGCCGGCTTTTAATTGACGGCAAGGGGGTGGGTGACGTGGGCCGCAGTGTTCTCAAAGAGCGCCGCATGCTCTCGGAAGAGGGCATGGTAGTGGTCAACATGGCCTTTGACGAAGAGACCGGGGTGATTATCTACGGCCCGGACGTGGTATCCAAAGGATTCGTCTTCGGGACCGAGACCGGCCATCTGCTGCTTGATGCCCAGTGCGTGATCCTGGAGATCGTGGATGACGTGCCGCCGGAGGTGCCCGGCCGCACCGGGATCATCAAATCCCGGGTCCAGACCGCCCTGCGGCAATACTTCTTTTTCACCATCGGCCGCCGGCCGGTGATCATGCCGTTTATTGTCGAAGTCTGAATTGGATGGCGTT
>CAZGPF010000209.1:0-3354 GCA_964527275.1 uncultured Desulfosarcinaceae bacterium | reverse complement strand
CAATCGTTATAGTTCGTGCTTTTTTGTGCTTTTTGCCATTACGCTGAGTAGTTACTTTTATTTTCGACAATCGAATGGTCCTGGCACCCACTCTTAGAGCTGGTGACTCTTCGCAATCCACAAGGAGGCATGTGTGTCTACGTCATCGACCCACCAAAACAGACCCTGGCTGCGGCACTACCAGCCCAATGTGGCCGCCAATCTCGAATATCAATGCGGTACGCTACCCGATTTTCTAACCAGCGCCAGCCAACGCTTTGCCGGCAAGATGGCATTGAATTTTCAGGGCTTTGAAATATCTTATGGCGACCTGGAAGCCATGGTCGACCGCTGCGCCACGGCCCTGTACCGCTTTGGCGTGCGCAAAGGCGATGCCGTGGCGCTGCTACTGCCCAATGTGATCCCTTGCGTGGCCGCCTATTACGCCATTTTAAAGTTGGGCGCCATTACGGTAATGAACAATCCGCTCAACTCAGACCGCGAACTGGAGCACCAGTTCAACGACTCGGGCGCCAAAGTGCTCATTACCCTGGATCTGCTGGGCAACCGCATGGTTGACTTGCGGCCTAAAACCAATATCAAGCAAATTATCTACACCAGCATCGGCGACTACCTGCCGTTTCCCAAGAGCCTGCTTTTTCCCCTGGTTGCCAGGCGCAAAAAACTGGCGGCTAAAGTCAAACCCGCCGACGAGCTCTACCGTTGGAAACCACTGCTGGCCCAAACCAGCCCCGATCTTCCCGAGGTCGATATCGCCATGCATGACGAGGCCATGTACCAGTACACCGGCGGCACCACCGGCGTGAGCAAAGGCGTGATACTAACCCACGCCAATCTCAGCCATCAGGTACAGCAGGCGGCAGCCTGGTTTCCCGGCTTCGGCGCTAATGAAATTATGCTCGGCGCTCTGCCATTTTTCCATGTTTTCGGGTTGACCACGGCCATGAACCTGGCCATCTACTTCGGCTGGGGAATTATTCTGGTGCCCAAACCCCAGGCCCCACAACTGCTTGAGGCCATCAGCAAATACCATCCCACCTTCGTGCCGCTGGTGCCCACAATGTTCGTGAGCATCCTGCAGCACCCCGATATCGAGCAGGTGGATCTGACCTCTATCAAGGGCTGCTTTTCTGGCAGCGCGCCCTTGCCGGTGGAGATCATCAAGGAGTTCGAAGCACGCACCGGGGCCACCATCGTCGAGGGCTACGGCCTTACGGAGACATCGCCGGTCACCCACATCAACCCTTTTGGTCAGGGCGGGTTGCGCAAGGTCGGCAGCGTCGGGCTGCCCATCAGCGATACCCTCTGCCGGGTGGTGGACCTGCAAGACGGTCGGACGGATCTTGCCCCAGGGCAGACGGGCGAGCTCTTAATCAAAGGTCCCCAGGTGATGAAGGGCTACCTCAACCGTCCCGAGGAAACTGCCCAGACCCTTTCCGAAGGCTGGCTCTATACCGGCGACATCGCCTCCATGGATGAAGACGGATACTGCTTTATCGTGGACCGTAAAAACGAGATGATTATTTCCGGTGGTTACAACATCTATCCCCGGGATGTGGAAGAGGTCTATTTTGAACATCCCAAAGTTCTCGAAGCCTCGGCCATCGGCGTGCCGCATACCAAACGCGGTGAAACAGTCAAGCTATTCATCGTGCTCAGGGAGGGCGCACAGAGCAGCCAGGAGGAGATGATAGCCTGGAGCGAAGGCAAGCTGGCAAAATACAAATGGCCTACCACGATAGAATTCCGCAGCGAACTGCCCAAGACCAACGTGGGTAAAGTCCTCAAAAAAGTCCTCAAGGCGGCGGAGACCCAAAATAGAGAGCTTTAAATCTGGCGCTGCCTGGCCTGCGAAACTCTGCACCTCGATGGCCGCCGCGTTGGCGCCAAGGTGCAGGCACACTTCGCCCATCAGCTCCATGGCCGGTCTGGATGCCATATCTATTGACACGTCCGCAACGATCTGATTTAAATTTTGCCTTCGCTCAATTCCGCTTGGTCATGCGGCCATGCCGGTAGCCTATCCACGGAGGTATGTTGAAATGGCTCAACAAGCAATCAAACTTGGCGGCAAAAAAGAGAGCGCCTTCATCGATAAGGTCAAGGAGCTGCTTCCCGAGGGCGGCAATCTGAATCTCTGTCTGACCTGCGGAGCGTGCTCTTCGGGATGCCCTGCCACCGGCCTGGACGGAATGGACCCGCGTAAATTTTTGCGCATGGCCGCCCTGGGCATGGACGACGAGATCAAAGCTTCCAGATGGCCCTGGATGTGCAGCATGTGTACCCGCTGCATGTACGTCTGCCCTCTGAAAATTAATATTCCGCAACTGGTTTACAACGCGCGTAAGCTGACCCCGCGCGAAGACCGCCCCAAGGGAATCCTGAAATCTTGCGACCTGGCCCTGCGCAGCGACACATGCAGCGCCATGGGCACATCCGAAGAGGATTTCAAGTTTGTCGTCGAGGACGTCCTGGAAGAGTATCAGGAAGCCCAACCCGAGTTTGCCGAGATGAAGGCGCCAATCAATGCCGCAAACGCCCACTACTTTCTCAATCAAAACTCGCGCGAACCGGTCACCGAGCCCGACGAGATGGTTCCCCTGTGGAAGATCCTGCATCTGGCCGGCGCCGACTGGACTTACGGCACCAAAGGCTGGGCCGCCGAAAACTACTGCCTCTTCCTGGCCGATGACGAGAACTGGGAAAAGATCGTGCGCACCAAGGTAAAGGCGGTGGAGGATCTGGGCTGTAAGGTCTGGCTCAATACGGAGTGAGGTCACGAACTGTTCGCGGTCCGGTTCGGACTGCAAAAATTCGGCATTGAGCCCAACTTCGAGATTGAAAGTATAGTCAGCCTATATGCCAAATGGATTCGGGAGGGCAAACTCAAACCGAGCTCCGAGTGGAACAAGGAGCGCCAAATTAAATTTACCTGTCAGGACCCGTGTCAACTGGTGCGCAAGACCTTTGGCGATCCCGTGGCCGAAGATATGCGCATGGTGGTCAAGACGATCGTGGGTGCGGAGAATTTCATCGACATGCACCCCAACAGGTCCAACAACTACTGTTGCGGCGGCGGCGGCGGTTACCTGCAGGCGGGTTATGCCGACGAGCGGCGAAAATACGGCGAACTGAAGGCCAACCAGATCCTGGAGACCGGCGCCGACTATTGCATCACTCCGTGCCACAATTGCCACGCCCAGATCCACGATCTGAGCGATATCCGAGACCATGCATGGGGAACGATCCATCTCTGGACCCTGCTCTGCCTGGCCCTGGGTGTCCTGGGACCCAACGAGCGGGCTTATCTGGGCGACGATCTGCAGGCAGTCGATGTTTTCCACCCGGAAAGCG
>CAZGPF010000208.1:0-3400 GCA_964527275.1 uncultured Desulfosarcinaceae bacterium | reverse complement strand
AACTTTTCCTGATTATTTATTTGAAGGAGTTCGGCGATGGATATTCAGAAAATCATGCGGCATCTGCCGCACCGCTATCCTTTTCTCCTAGTGGATCGTATTCTTGAGATGGAGCAGGGCAAACGGATTGTGGGGCTGAAAAACGTCACCATTAACGAACCGTTTTTTCAAGGCCACTTTCCGAAAGCAGCTATTATGCCCGGGGTTCTGATCCTGGAAGCCATGGCCCAGGTCAGCGGTGTGCTGGCCATCTCCTCCCTGGCGGAAGGCAAAGAAGGCGCCTTGATGTATCTTATGGGATTCGATCAGGTCAAATTCAGAAAAATGGTCGTTCCGGGAGACCAGTTAATCCTCGAACTAAAGGTACTCAAAATGCGGTCGAACGTCATGAAACTTGCGGGCCAGGCCAAAGTCGACGGCCAACTCGTCGCTGAAGCACAAATCATGGCAACTATCGAGGTATAGAAAAATGATCCATCCTACGGCCATTATCAGCCCGCACGCACAATTGGGCGTCGACGTCAAAATCGGTCCCGGCGTCATCATCGGCGACCAGGTTAAAATCGGGGCGCGCACCACCATCGGTCCCCACGCGGTCATAGACCCCTTTGTGGAGATCGGATCGGATTGCCAGATCTTTCAACTTACATCCGTGGGTGCCGTCCCCCAATCGTTGAATTTCAAAGGCGAAGAGACCTGGACCAAAATCGGCAACCACTGCGTTATTCGTGAATTCGTCACTATCCACAGGGGCACACAGGGCGGCGGAGGTGTGACCCGTATCGGCAACAAATGCCTGCTGATGGCCTATGCCCATATCGCCCACGATTGCTCTCTGGGTGATCATGTTATGATGGCCAATAACGCAAGCCTGGCCGGCCATGTGGCCATCGGCAAGCATGCCACAGTAGGCGCTTTTACGGCGATGCATCAATTCGTGCGTGTCGGAGACTATGCCTTTTTGGGGGGCTGCGCCGTTGTGGTCAAGGATATACCCCCCTATATGCTCGCCGCCGGAGACCGCGCCCAGCTCCACGGGATCAACCAGATAGGACTCAAGCGCCTAGGGTTCTCCCCTGAGACACTAAAGCTTCTGAAAAAAACCTATCGCATCATTTTCCGCATCGGCCTGACTCTAAATGAGGCTATCGAGAGAGTCGCCGTCGAGGTAGAACCGTGTCCAGAAGTCGAGGTCCTCATCGACTTCATCAAATCATCCCAACGCGGAATTACAAGATAATTGGCGAATAAGACCATAGGACTGATAGCCGGTAACGGCCAATTTCCCATCCTCTTTGCCAAGGCGGCAAAAGCAGAAGGATGGACCATCCATGCCACGGCATATCGGGAAGAGACCGATCCCGCATTAACCCGGCACGTCGATACCTTGAAGTGGCTTTACGTCGGCCAGCTCAAGCGGCTGATTAAATATTTCCATGGGCATGCGGTCTGCCAGGCCGTCATGCTGGGAGGTATCCGCAAAGCGCGCCTCTTTACAACCGTAAAGCCCGATCTGAAAGCCATGGCCCTGCTTGCCGGCCTGCGGCATACGCATGACGATGCCGTGATGCGTAAATTCGCCGAGGTATTGGAAGCAGAGGGCATCGCGGTCAAGCCGTCTACTTTTTTGCTGCCCGATCTACTCGCTCCCGCAGGCATCTGGACACACCGCAAGCCGACCAGCGCCGAACAAGCTGACATCGAGATGGGGTGGCCCATAGCCAAGGAGATTGGCTGGCTCGACATCGGTCAGTGCGTCGTGGTCGGGGGTGGTTCGGTGTTGGCCGTGGAGGCCATTGATGGCACGGATGCCACTATCGTGCGCGGTGGACAACTGGCAAAAGAGAAGGCCGTGGTGGTTAAAGTCTGCAAACCCTCGCAAGACCGGCGTTTCGATCTACCGGCCGTGGGACTGGAAACCATTCAAACCATGCATCGGGCCGACGCCGGGACGCTGGTTATCGAAGCCGGCAAAACAATCGTGTTTGATCGCCATGCCATGGTCAAGCTTGCCGATGATTATAAAATGGCCATAATCGCCATTGAGACCCACCCTCCCGCAACCGCTGATTGACGGTGAATAGCACAAGCATGCAATCAGAACCCCATCTTTCCGTCGTCATGATTGCCGGTGAAGCCTCGGGCGACCAGCATGGTGCCCGCGTGATTCGATCCCTGCGCAAGCAGCATGACAACATTGCCGTTGCCGGTGCCGGGGGTAGCGCCATGCAGGCGGCCGGCGCTGAAATCGTGGTCGATATCCGTCGACTATCGGTATTGGGTTTCACAGTCATTTTCGGCAAGGCGTACCATCTGCTCAATGCCTTGAGGCGTCTGAAACGCTTGATCTCCAGGTCACGGCCCGACCTGCTGATCCTGATCGACTTTCCCGATTTTAATCTTCATTTAGCCGGGCATGCCAAAAAAGAGGGCATTCCGGTACTCTATTACATCGGTCCCCAGCTATGGGCCTGGCGTTCCGGTCGCGTCCTCAAGATCAGACAACGCGTGGATCATATGGCGGTGATTCTACCGTTTGAAGAACCCCTCTACGCAAAAAGCGGTGTGCCGGTTACATTTGTCGGGCACCCTTTAATGGATGGTGCCTTGCATCACGCCACACACCTGCCCTCGACCACCGCATCAGATCAAATCGGCATCGCCCTGCTGCCCGGTTCCAGGGAGGGCGAGGTCAAAAGGCTGCTCCCCGAAATGCTCAAGGCAGCCCTGCTTTTACGCGCAGATCTGCCGGGGATCCGAATCGTGATCTCCCGGGCCCCCACCATCGAAAAGGAGCTAATCGAGCAAATAACGCGCAAGTATCGCCTGGATGGCGTGCTGGTTAGCGACGCTCCGGTTTACAAGCTGTTTCAAAACAGCCACCTGACCATCGTAACATCAGGCACTGCCAGCCTCGAAGCGGCAATTTTCGGCATCCCGGCGATCCTCGTCTATGCCGTGTCGGCCCTGAGTTATGCCCTGGGCAGGCTCATGATCAAGGTACCCCATATTGGTCTGGCAAATCTGATTGCCGAAAGGCGGGTAATCCCGGAACTGATTCAAGAGCAGGCAACTGCGGCCAATATTGCCGCCAGGGCCCTCGATCTGCTGAGCGAACCAGAAGCCTATCGCAAAATGTTGTCAGACCTTTCCAGGGTCAGGCAATTGATGGGGCCGCCCGGCGCCTCGGACCGCGTCGCCGAGATCGCCGGCCGGTTAATGGCGGACTATGGAGTTAAGAAGAGATCCTCCACCGGCCAGAGCAAAAGAGGATGACGAACCCGGGATTTGCTCGTCATGGCCCATGGATCAATCATGACAGCCGAAACAGGCCCAGTTTGCATACACACGGGTATGGAGGCTCAAAAATGCGCAAGCGTTCCAGAAAGATACAACTTGC
>CAZGPF010000207.1:0-3402 GCA_964527275.1 uncultured Desulfosarcinaceae bacterium | reverse complement strand
CGCTATATGGAAAGGCCTGAAGGGCCGAAGATGAAGTGCTCTGAGTAGTTACTCCAATTTTTCATTGGTTAAGTGCTCTTTTCCTGGACACTATACCCCAGATGCCGATAGGCGCTTTCCGATGCCTTGCGACCAGAGGAAGTACGTGTGACCAGGCCGGTTTTCAGTAAATAGGGTTCGACGACATCCACAAGGGTATCAGACTCCTCCTGGAGGGTGGCGGCCATGGCTTCGATCCCCACCGGTCCACCATGATAGTAATCGATGATGGTCTTCAGGTAGCGCCGATCCAGGCGGGTCAGCCCTTTATGGTCAACTCCCTCCAGGGTCAGGGCCGATTCGACGGTCGCTTTTGTGACCCGACCGTCCGCCCTTACCTGGGTGTAATCGCGCACCCTCTTAAGCAGTCGGTTGACGATACGCGGTGTCCCCCGGGAGCGCAGCGCCAGCGATCTGGCACCGGTTTCGTTCACCTCGATGCCCAGAATGCCGGCGGACCGCTCTATAATCTGAATCAACTCGTCAATAGTGTAAAAATCGAGATTTCGAAAAAGGCCGAACCGATCACGCAGGGGCGCCGAAAGCAACCCCATCCGCGTAGTGGCCCCGACCAGTGTAAATTGATTCAACCGATATCGATGACTGCGGGCATGAATACCCTTGTCAAAGATGAAATCGACACAGAAGTCTTCCATAGCGGGGTAGAGAAACTCCTCCACGCTTTTGGGTGTCCGATGAATTTCATCCACGAAAAAGACATCCCCCTCTTCCAGGTGGGTCAGGATGCCGAGTAAATCACCGCCCTTTTCCAGGGCCGGTCCAGAAGTCACGGTGAGTCGGCCACCCATCTCCCTGGCGATGATGTGGGCCAGGGTGGTTTTGCCCAGTCCGGGCGGGCCATGGAAGAGCACGTGTTCCAGGGGTTCGTCCCGCATCAGGGCGGCCTCGATGGCGATCTTCAGGGTGTCGACCCCCTCGCGCTGGCCGACATACTCCGACAGCCGCTCGGGGCGCAATGAGAGCAGATCGGGCTCATCATCTGCGGCTTGGCTTTTTGCGTCCACGACTCCTGGATCTTGGGAACTATGGGTTAAGATATCCTCGCGCATATTCCTTGACTATTAATCCCTTAATCAGGGTTTTTCACCCTTGTAAACTTCATCAAAAAGGGCTTCAGGGGTCTGGATGGAGTCGTCACGCCGGAACGCTTCGGCAATCATCCGTTTGGCGTCTGTCGGCCGGTGGCCCAACTGGGTGACCAGCACATCCAGCACAGGCTGGATCATGTCTGCGGGTTGGGGGGGCGGCACCGATTCAGGCTTACGGATCATAGCAAACTTGCTCACCTTGCCCTGCAAGTTGGCGATGATCTTCTGGGCAGTGCGGGCCCCAATGCCTTTTAACTGCTTGAGCCGGTGCAGATCGCCAGATTCAATGGCATTGGCGATGTCCCGCACGGGCACGTTCAGCGCCTTTACCGCCTTAAGCGGCCCGATGGTCTCCACGGATATGAAATACTGAAAGAACTCCTTTTCGGCTTCAAGATTGAAACCGATCAGAACCGGCTTGGGCTGGCGCTCCGTCTGATGGTAGTAGATGTAGAGCGCAACTTCATCACCGGCCTGTTTGGCATTCATGGTCTGACGAACAAAGGACGGTACCAGCACCTCATATCCAACCTGGCTGGCCAGAATCAGCAAACGCTCTTCTTCCAGCTTTAAAAGCCGGCCTTCAACATATCCGATCATCGATATCCCTTGGGAGCAGTGGCTGATTCTCCAACAGCAATTCACTCAGGCTTCAAGAGCCGTCAGCATAACGAAAGAGCCCTATCAGCGCAAGCCCCAAGGCATCGGATGAATGGTAGGGCCTTATTTGTTCGGCGCGCCCCAGGGTCCGTCGCACCGCTTTTTCTAGCTGGGCCTTGCTGGCATTACCATTGGCGGTCAAGATCTGTTTTGCTTCGCGGACCGCGATCTCCTTGACATCCAGGCCCATGTGCTGGGCGGCCAGCATTACGGCGCCGCAAACTTTGCCCAGCAGTATACCGGACTGGGGGTATTTCTCCAGGGAGAAGATATCTTCAACCACAATTACATCAGGCATCTGCTCTTCAAACAGGTCGCGCAAACTTAAATAGATCTTGTCCAGACGTTTACCGGTGGTTGCTCTGGCATCGGTTTTGATAACGCCGTAAGCATAATCGTGAACGTCAGGCCCACGACCGGAGATAACTCCGACGCCGGTCGCGGCCAAACCGGGGTCGATGCCGATTACTTTTATTGTCATGCGTGACTATAATTCTTTGAGCTTCCGGGCGGCGATTTTCGATTCCGGTGACTGGGGAAATTTCTTTCGCAGCTCCTGAAGGATCAAGCGCGCGCTCGATATTTCTCCGATCATGAGGAGGGCCATGCCCTGCTTGAGCATGGCGGCGGGTACCTTGTTGCCCTGAGGATATTTCTCGATGACGGTCTGATATTCCAGGATGGCGCGTTCATACCATTTTTCGCGGAAGAAACTCTCGCCAATCCAGAATTGTGCATTGTCGGCATTCTCCGATTTGGGGTGCTCCCGAATCAATTTTTGAAAGAGTTGCCGCGATATGTCCAGTTCACCCTTGCCGAAAGCCTCGCGAGCATCTTTATATATTTGTTTGGCCCAAACGGCACCAGGCTTCGTTACGCCAGAGGGTGTCCTGCTGCTTTTGTCCTTCATGTTCAAATAGAGCTCAATTTGGGATAGGCGCCCCCCGATCTCCGCCATCTCAAGTCCGATTTTATCCAGAACGGATGACTGGCGCTTGAGCGTGTAATCGCCCTCCTCCAAGCGCCCATTCGTTTTCCTTAGTTCCTGGTGCAGCTTCATCAATTCGGCGTTGACACCGGCATATTTGGTACGCAATTGCTGCTCCTTATAATCCCGGCTTTTGCCAGATTCATCAAGACTTCGAGTCAGCTTTTCCTGGAACTCTTGCTTTTCCAGCTCAATGGATTCAAGCCGTTTCTCTAGATCGACAACATCCTGCCGCGTTGCGCATCCTGGCAAGGCTATAAGCAAACTAACTACTATCGGCAATATGATTTTCATGACATCCATACCTGACTGTCGTTACAAATCAGTCGATGAATCTAAAGAGAATCCATATTGGTACCCGTTCAGGGGGTAAAAGTGCATAAGAGGTGATAAGCTACAGCACTGTAAACGTTTGCTTAGGTGCCGGATATGCAAGGCGTCCGGGCCTGCAAAAGTCCTTTGGTACCTCAAAGGCCCGGCAACGAATCAGATTCGGTGCCCTGTGAACGCTTACCCAATATTGTAGAAACACCTTCTTCCATGTCTCTTAGTTGAGTAACTACTCAGAGCACTTCATCTTCGGCCCTTCAGGCCTTTCCATATAGC
>CAZGPF010000206.1:0-3406 GCA_964527275.1 uncultured Desulfosarcinaceae bacterium | reverse complement strand
CAGTTCGTGCTTTTTTGTGCTTTTTGCCATTACGCTGAGTAGTTACAACGGTATTTATTACAATAACTGTATGGTTACTCAATCAAGGTAAAGGCGCTGTCCAAATGGTTACTATAACACTTCCCGATGGAAGCATAAAGGAGTTTGACAGACCCCCCACAGGCATGGATGTGGCCAAGGGCATATCCGAGGGTATGGTCCGCAATTGCGTGGCCATGGAACTGGAGGGTCAACTGGTTGATCTGCATCGCTCAATTCAAGCCGACGCCGCCATCCGCCTGGTGACCACTAGGGATTGCGAGGCGCTTAGCATCATGCGCCACAGCGCCGCGCATGTGATGGCCCAGGCGATCATGCGGCTCTATCCCAGGGCCAGGCTGACCATCGGACCGGTGGTGGAAGAGGGATTCTATTACGACATCGATATGCAGCCGGTCTCCGAAGAGGATTTTGGCCGCATCGAGGCCGAGATGCGGAAGATCGTCAAGGCCAAACTACCCATCCGACGACGAGAAGTCTCCAAGCAGGAAGCCCTGGCCTTTTACAAAGAGGAGCCTTACAAGCTGGAGATGATCCACGACCTGGAGGATGGCACCATCAGCTTTTACGAGCAGGGTGAGTTTAGCGACCTGTGCCGAGGGCCCCATGTGCCCCACACCGGCTTGGTCAAGTCCTTTAAACTGATGCGGGTCTCAGGCGCCTACTGGCGGGCCGATCAGACCAGGGATCAATTGCAGCGCATCTACGGCACGGCCTATTTCGACAGCAAAGAGCTTAAAAAACACCTGCACTTCCTGCAAGAAGCGCGCAAGCGCAACCATCGACGGCTGGGCCAGACCCTGGATTTGTTCAGTTTTCATGAGGAGGCCCCGGGCATGCCCTTTTTCCACCCCAGGGGCATGGTCGTCTGGAACGCCCTGCTCGATTACTGGCGCGAGGAGCATCGCGCCGCCGGCTACGTGGAGACCAAGACGCCCATCATGATGCAGCGAGGCTTGTGGGAGCGCAGCGGCCACTGGGACAACTACCGCGAAAACATGTATGTCTCCACCATCGATGCGGATGACTACGCCATCAAGCCCATGAACTGCCCCGGCGGCATGCTGCTCTACGGCCGCACACAGCACTCCTACCGCGATCTTCCCATCCGGGCCGCGGAAGTGGGCCTGGTTCACCGCCATGAATTGAGCGGCGTCCTGAACGGCCTTTTCCGGGTACGCGCCTTTCATCAGGACGATGCCCATATCTTCATGAGCCCGGACCAGATCCAGGAAGAGATCCTGGGGGTCCTGAATTTGGTAGATCGGATTTACAGCCGCTTCGGCCTAGGTTTTCACCTGGAGATCTCCACCCGGCCGGAAAAATCAATCGGCACGGATGCCCAATGGTCCACAGCCACCAATGGCCTGGAAGAGGCCTTGAAATCCTATGGACGGGAGTATGTAGTCAACGAGGGTGACGGCGCGTTCTACGGTCCCAAAATCGATGCGCATATCAAAGATGCCCTGGGACGCACCTGGCAGTGCGGTACGATCCAACTCGATATGTCTCTGCCCGAACGCTTCGACCTCTCCTATATCGGCCGGGACAATGAGCGGCATCGCCCCATCATGATCCATCGGGTGATCTACGGCTCTATCGAGCGCTTCTTCGGTATCCTGGTGGAACATTTTGCCGGCAAGTTCCCGCTGTGGATGGCACCGGTGCAGGCGGTACTATTGCCCATCAACGACGACTTGATCCCATTTGCCAAATCCCAGGCAGCGGATCTGGCCAAGGCCGGTCTGCGCACCGAAGTGGATAGACGTACTGAGAGCCTGAAGCGCAAGGTACGCGACGCCCAATTGAACCAGGTCCCCCTGATTCTCACATGCGGCGCCAGGGAGCAGGAGAACAACAGCGTATCAGTACGCACGCTGGACGGAAAAGTGCGCCCAGGCATCGCCCTGGAGCAGTTCACCACCCAGGCGTTGCACCACATCGCCGACCGTCGCCTGGAGATCGATCTTTTCGACCTTTGAGTGGCTCCTCAAAAGCAGGGTCGTGCTGCGTCCCGACCGGCTTGGGTGCAACCCCTATCCCACCTGCCGGCAAGGCCGGCTGCGCTCATCATGAGAACGAAGTCACTCCCTTTTTCCACAATGAGGAGGACGGGGACGGCATAGGGCCACGTTTCAAGGCCTCCCGGGCGGCCTTCACCGGGATGCCTGCCTCGCATGGGACGCCGACTTGGCACAAGCCGCATCCATGACCTTCGAATTTATAAGTATTTTTGACATATTGCCTGGTGCGCAACAGGTGCTGACGGCACTTCTCCTTGTCGTGGCCGGCTTCGGTAATGGCACCGACCGGGCAGCGGTCGATACATTTGCCGCAGACTGCCCCTGCATGAAAGAGACAATAGGCGCGATGATCGGTATAGAGCCGGGGGGTAGCTTCGATTGAGACCCTGGCCACTACCGATCCCACGCGCATGGCCTTGCCCCTGGCGGTGATCAAGCCGTCGCATAGGCCGAAGGTGCCCAGTCCTGCCGCATGGGCGGCATGGCGTTCGGACCAGGAGGAGGCATATGAATAGCGGCGGGAATTGACAACCGTCCAGTTAGGAGCCAGCATCGGGGCGATGGCCGTATTGCCCCTGGCCGTCAGGCTCTTGGCCACATGCTGCCTCAAGGCCATATTGAACTCCTCGCCATGCACCCTGATGCGGGCCCATTCCACAGAGGGATACTTCCCGGCCCGGCGGTTGGTCTTGCGCACCAGTTTGCGTTGGGGCAGAACCCAGGCGATAACGGTCAACCGCTCTGCGCTGACGTTCTCCTGCGGGTGATGTTGGTTGAAGACTTCCCAGGGGGTCCAGTGGAAAGCGCCGACATACTCTTTGTATTGCTGCCAGAGCGGATCGGCACCGGCGGCAAATCCCACCAGGGCCGAATCCCAGGCGGCTTCCGCGCTTCCATCTTGCAGGCTGTTGAGCGGCGAGGCGGCGATAAACTTGCGGATCAAATCCTTGATCCAGTCGGCGGTAATCTTGGCGTCATTTTGCATTCTAAGTGTGTGACCCCCTAATGAATTGTATCTCGTTGAATTTGTGACTTTTTACTGCGCAAACCTCTACATTGTCAATCGGAGCTGAGCGCTGGGCGAAATCAGGCGAGATAACTGGGAGGGGCCATACTCACTCTGGCTCCGAGGCTGGAGCATGGGAGCAAAATTTCACTTCATTGCATCGTGACAACGGTGTCCACTATCCTTCACACTCCGCCCCTGGCATCGCATTGACAATCTCACGCACATTCTATAGGAAATACGTAACTACTCAGCGTAATGGCAAAAAGCACAAAAAAGCACTAACTGCAACAATTCTATCTCGAACTGTAACTGCTCAGAGTGCTTTAGGTTCGGT
>CAZGPF010000205.1:0-3409 GCA_964527275.1 uncultured Desulfosarcinaceae bacterium | reverse complement strand
TATGGAAAGGCCTGAAGGGCCGAAGATGAAGTGCTCTGAGTAGTTACCAAATTTCAAGGATCTTCCCCGGGCCCCTTTTTTGCTTGCCACATTTTAGAGGGCTGGCTAATAGTATTTGGCGACGTTGCATGGTGGCGGGCATCAGGTTGGGGCCTTCCGATTTCTTGAGGTAGTGAGGGGTTTGAAATGATCGACAACATCGAGGCACTGAAGATCGGTATTATCGGCGGCGGCAGGCGCTGCAAGGCTTTGTTGGAGGCCATCTACAGTGAGGCCGACCCTGCCGATCGTCCCGAGGTGCTGGGGGTGGCCGATAAGGATGTGGGGGCCGTGGGATTCGGACTGGCCAAGAGTCTGGGCATTTTTACCACCAGCGACTATCGTGATCTCTTCTCCATCGAAGATCTGGACGTGCTGCTCGAATTAACCCCGGACGACACGCTCCATCATCGTATTCGCATTGACAAGCCTCCTTGTGTGCTGCTGGTGGATCAATACGAGGCCATGTCGATCCTGGACCATTTTCGCATCCGGGCCAAGAAGAATGAACTGGTGGCCAGGATCGAGGCTGATCCTGCGGCGACGGGGGGCGCGGTAGAGTTGTTTGAACAGTTCCATCAGTTCGTCCAGGAGATCAACCAGGCGGCCAACGATTACGGTCGGCGGATGCGTAAGGGGCTGGTTTCCAGCGAGCAGACCTTGTCACAGATCATCGACGGCAGCACGATCCCCACTTTTGTTATCGACCGCGACCACAAGGTGACCCACTGGAACCGGGCCTGTGAAAAACTTACCGGCTACACGGCCCGTGATATGGTGGGCAGCAACAGTCAATGGAAGCCTTTTCGCCCGCAGAAGCGGCATACCATGGCCGACCTGATTCTGGACAATGTCAGTCCGGAAGGGCTCTGGCAGCACTACAGCTCCCGCTGGGAGCCATCGGCTCTCATCCAGGGGGCTTATGAGGCCGAAGAGTTTTTTCCCCATTTGGGGAGCAGTGGCATGTGGCTCTTTTTCACTGCCGTGCCCATCAAGAGGCCGGATGGCACTATCATCGGCGCAATCGAGACTCTCTGGGACCGCACCGAACGGCGCGAAGCCGAGCAGGCCCGCAAGGTCCAAAACAAGGAGCTGGCCAACAAGGTCGAGCAACTGCGAATCAGCCAGCAGGCCTTGGCCCAGACTATCAACGGCAGCACAATCCCTACCTTCGTTATCGACAAGGACCACAAGGTGACCCATTGGAACAAGGCCCTGGAGCGGCTCTCCGGTTATCCCGCCACCGAGATCGTGGGCACCACCAGGTCGTGGGCCCCTTTTTACGAGCAGAAGCGTCCCTCGATGGCCGATGTCATCCTGGATGATATCGACGAGGTCCAGATCGAACAGCTTTACGGCTCTAAATGGCGTAAGTCGAGGCTCATCGATGGCGCCTATGAAGCAGAAGCCTACTTTCCCGGCCTGGGCGCAAGCGGCAAATGGTGCTGGTTCACGGCCGCGCCTATCAGGACACCAGGAGGCGAGGTGCTCGGAGCCATCGAAACTATCTGGGACAAGACCGAAGAGCGCCTGGCCGAGCAGGAGCGCGAGCAACACACGAGGGAGCTGGCTACCTTCTCTTCCATTTACTCCACCCTCAGCGGGCCACTGGATCTGGAGGGTCGCATCAAGGCCGCCATCGAAGAGGTGGCTAAGATCTTCTCTATCGACGGCCTGTGCATCTATATCCGTCAACCCGATGATAGTTTTCACCTGAGCTACAGCCACGGCTTTTCCGACAAGGCCTGCTGGCTTACCCGCGTGGCCGATCCTCTTAGCACGTTGGTACGCGTGGCCACGGAGGGCGAGACGGCCCTGGTTGAGGACCTTGAGTGCAGCCCGAACAAGGACCAGCAGGTGCTGTGCGCCGAAGGGCTCAAGTCTTTGGCCTACATTCCCATCATGGATAAAAACAAGAAGGCCTTCGGCGTCGTGCGCGCTGGCAGCCGGGTGGTCGATCATTTTAGACCCAAAGCATTACGCGCCCTGGAGCTGATCAGCAACCGCATCGGCGTGGCCATCGAAAATTCCATGCTGGAACAGGAGGTTCAGCGGGAGGCCGACTTTCAGGCCCGCCTGATCGGTAGTTCCAACGATGGCATAGTGGCCATTGACGAGCACTGGAAGGTGGTGGTCTTCAACCCGGCGGCCGAATCGATTTTCGGCTATCGCGGCGACGAGATCCTCGGTCGTAAGGATATACGCGATATCTATCCGCCCCACTTCGTCGAGACCTTCGAGGCCGCCATGAACGCCACCGACTCCGATCATTGGAGCCTGCCCTGGCAAGAGACCTTCATCACCCGCAAAGACGGGCAGCAGATCCCGGTACGCTATGCTGGTTCGGTCCTGCGCCGCAAGAACAAGAGGATGGGATTAGTGGCCTTCTTCCAAGACCTGCGGAGGATTAAGCGCCTGGAAAGCGAACTGGTCAGCGCGGAGCGCCTGGCCGCCGTGGGGCAGACCGTGGCCGGCATGGCCCACTGTGTCAAGAACATCCTCCACGGTCTCAAGGGCGGCAGATATTTGGTCAACATCGGCATCGACAAAGATAACACCGACAAGCTCAAGGCCGGCTGGAACATGGTCCAGCGCAACATTAGCCGCACATCGGCACTGGTGCAGGACCTGCTTGCATACTCCAAGGAGCGCCAGGCCGAGATGGCGCCCTGCCGACCCAACGAGATCGTCGCAGAGGTCATCGAACTGATGCAGCAAGTGGCCAAGGAGAACCGCGTCCGCCTGGCAACCGAGTTCTCCCCCGAGATCGGCGCAGTCCTGCTGGACGAACGCATCCTGCACCGCACCCTGCTCAACCTGGTTAGTAACGCCATCGATGCCTGCCGTGACGATCCCAACCTGGCCAAGGCCCATGAGGTCAAGGTCGTCACCCGCCTGGGACGCGACCGGATGATCCACTTCGATGTCGTCGATAACGGATCGGGTATGAGCGCGGAGGTCCAGTCCCGACTCTTCTCTTCCTTTTTCAGCACCAAGGGCCCCCAGGGCACCGGCCTGGGCCTGCTGGTCACCGGCAAGCTGATCGAAGAGCATAACGGAACGATCAAAGTAGTTTCAGAACTCGACCAGGGCACCACCTTCAGCGTTCGCCTGCCGCTGATAGCTGATGAGCGCTAGGCTGGTCCTGGCGCCAGGTTCAAGGTTCGCAAGCCGGCCACTGTGCAGGCCAGGGCGTTGTGGCGCCAGCGGGATTCGAGACCGGTGGGGATGGAGCATGGCCCTTTGCGCATTACGCCTTACCACGTCGCAATGCAGCCATATCGAGCAGCCATGCTCTGGCATGTGTGCTGAGAGAAATTGTAACTACTCAGCGTAATGGCAAAAAGCACAAAAAAGCACGAACTGCAAC